>JAYVRT010000030.1:0-2715 GCA_043776025.1 Archangiaceae bacterium
TGGGGATCCAGTTCGATACCTACTCGCCGACGATCGGCGAGCGGCTGACGGAGTTGCTGGTGGCGCTGGGGGCGAGCCCCGCGGTGCTGGAGGCGGATCCGGATGGAGCGCCCGCGCCTGCTCCCGCGCCGAACGCAGCGGCCGCCGTCGCGGTGCCGGAGAGCGCACGGTTGATGGTGCAGGTCACCGGGCTGTTGATGGAACTCGGGGACTGGCAACAGAAGGTCGCTGGCCTCGAGAAGGAGAACGCGTCGCTGCGCGCCGAGGTCGAGCGGCTCAATGCATGGATCCAGGGCGCGGGGCTGAAGCCGGCGCGGTAGGGCCTTCGATGGGTGCCGAGGTCGGCTCGGTCAGCCTCGAGTCGGGCCACCTGGGGCAAAGGCTCAGAAGCGGGGGGCAGTGCTGACCGGTGCGAGTCGCACCTCGAGCTGGGCAGTGCGTGGCTCGGCCGCTCGCCCTCACCGGGTCCGGGCCTCGTTCTGATGCGAACCGCTCCGGAGCCGCGCAAGCCAACCCTTGAGCCCTTCGACCGGTCCCGCTCCCGGGAGGGTTGATGCGGGCCGCCGCCCTCCCCACCCGGCTCGGCGTGATCTCCTTCGAAGTCCTCAGTCGATCCGAATGCCGACGACGGTGATCTTCAGCTTCCCCGCCCACCTGAACAGCAGCGCCCCATCGAGCAGCAGCGTCTTCCCCGCCTCGACCGCCAGCACCTTCGCCCCCACCTCGCGCATCACCTCGAGCGTCACGCTCCCCGCGGCGGGTTGATCGAAGCGCAGGTCCTGCCCCGGCTTGGAGCGCTTGACCACGACCGCCCCCGGCCCTCCGAGCCGGCCGGCGCGCCGAATCGCCTCGTCGGTGCCTTCGACCGCCTCGACCGCCAGCACCACCCCGCCCTTGACGATCACCGTCTGCCCGACGTCAGCCTTGCCCAGCGCCCCCGCGACCTCACGGCCGAGCGCGATGTCCGCCTCCTGCTGCGGCGTCGGCGCGGGCCCGGCGAGCAGCCCCTCGACCGCCACCAGACTCGGCACATAGTCCGTGGCGGCGACGAGCTCGATCCCGTGCTTGCTGAAGTAGGCCGCGATGCCGCGGAGAAACTCGTCGTCACGCAGCGAGCGCAGCGAGGTGGCGATCTTCAGCATCCCCGCATCCGGCCGGGCGTGGGTCAGCGAGCGCACCCGGCCGATGCCGCCGGCCATCACCGCCCGAGCGACCCGGTGGACCTTGAAGTGCGCGATGATCGCGTCGATCTGGCCGACGCGGATCCACCGCAGCGAGTCGACCTGGTTGCCGAGCGCGGGGTCGGTCTCCCCCCGGTGGGCCGCGGCGTGAACCGGATGGCCGCTGGCGCGCGCCGCCTGGGCGAAGAGCAGCGGCAGCCGCCCGCTGCCGGCGATCAACCCCAGCGGCGGCTTGTTCACCGCGTCAGCCCGCGCTTGCTCGCGGCGACGAAGGTGACGAAGTCGGCGATCTCCGGGTGCTGCCCGTACTCGGCCTTGATCTTCGCCAGCGCCTCTTCGAGCTTGAGCTTGCCGTGGAAGAGCAGCTGGTAGCACTCCTTGATCCGCTTCAGCTGCTCCTCGGTGTACCCGTGCCGCTGCAGCCCGATCTTGTTGAGCCCGGCGAGCTCGGCGCGATCGCCCTGCGCGACGCAGTACGGCGCGACGTCCATCACCACCACCGCCCCAGCGGCGATGAAGGCGTGCTTGCCGATGCGGGTGAACTGGTGAATCCCCACCAGGCCGCCGAAGACGACGAAGTCGCCGACCTCCACGTGCCCCGCAAGCGCGACACAGTTGGCGAGCACGCACCCGTTGCCGACGACGCAGTCGTGCGCCACGTGGCTGTAGGCCATGAAGAGGTTCTTGTTGCCGACCCGGGTCACCCCGCCGCCGCCGGCGGTGCCCTTGTGCAGCGTCGAGAACTCGCGAATCAGGTTCTCGTCGCCGATCACCAGCGCGGTGTCTTCGCCGGCGTACTTCAGGTCCTGCGGCTCGGCACCCACTGAGGCGAACTGGAAGATGCGGTTGCGCTTGCCGAGGGTGGTGTCGCCGACGATCACCGCGTGCGGCCCGACGGTCGTGCCCTCGCCGAGCTTCACCTGGCCGCCGATCACCACGTAGGGGCCGACCTCCACCGTGGGGTGCAGCTGCGCCTTCGGGTCGATGATCGCGGTGGGGTGAATCGCCACCGTCAGACCTTCCCCAGCTCGACCACCGTCGCCAGGTACTCCGCCTCGGCCGCGAGCGCGCCGTCGACCGTCGCCGTGCCCCGGGTCTTCCACACCAGCCCCTTGTGGCGGATGACCTCGATGGTGAGCGTCAGCCGATCGCCGGGCACCACCGGCCGGCGGAACTTCGCCCCGTCGATGCTCATCAGATAGGTGACGTGCTTCGCCGGGTCCGCCCCGGGGGAGCTGTAGCCGAGCAGCGCGCAGGCCTGGGCCATCGCCTCGAGGATCAACACCCCCGGCATCACCGGGTGGGCCGGAAAGTGCCCGGCGAAGAAGGGCTCGTTGATCGACACGTTCTTGTAGGCCACCAGGCGCTGCTCGGGGACGCACTCCAGCACCCGGTCGACGAGGAGGAACGGGTAGCGGTGGGGCAGCAACTTCTGGATCGCGAGGATGTCCATCACCGGCTTGGGCGGCTCAACCTTGATCTCGGCGGTCATTTTTTCTTCCCCTTTTCTTCAAGCGCTTCCACTTGTTTCTGC
>JAYVRT010000031.1:0-9020 GCA_043776025.1 Archangiaceae bacterium
GTTCACCTCGGGCTCGACGGGGACGCCGCGGGGCGCCGAGATCACCCACCGCGCGGCGTTGTGCAACGCGCGGGCACTGGTGGCGGGCCTGGAGCTCACCGCATCCGATGTCGGTGTCTCGTGGATTCCGTTCTTCCACGACATGGGGTTGATCGGCGTGCTGCTCGCGTCGCTCACCGGGGGCTTTGTCGTTCACGTGCTGCGGCCGGCGGAGTTCCTGCTCCACCCCTGGAGCTGGCTCGAGCTCATCGGCCAGACCGGCGCCACGCTCACCGTCGGCCCCGACTTTGGCTACGCCTTCGCGGCGCGCCGCTGTGGAAACCGGAAGTTCTCGTTGGGCACGCTGCGCTGCGCGCTCAGTGGCTCCGAGCCGCTGCAGCTGGCGACGCTCGACGCGTTCGACGCGCGCTTTGGCCCTGAGGGGTTCTCGCCCGCCGGGTTCGTCGGCGCCTACGGCCTGGCGGAGAACACGCTGGGCGTCACCGCCGGCCCGGCCCGGGCTCACCTGCACCGTGGGACGCGAGGCCAGCTGACGCCTTCGGTCGGCAAGCCGCTGCCGGGCACCGAGCTCGCGATCGAGGCGGGCGAGATCTGGGTCCGCTCGCCGTCGCTGATGCGTGGCTACTTCGAGTCGTCGGAGGAGTCGGCGCGGGTGCTGGTCGACGGCTGGCTGCGCACCGGAGATCTCGGCGCGATCGAGGACGGCAACCTCTTCATCACCGGCCGGGAGAAGGACCTGGTGATCAAGGCAGGGGTGAAGTTCCACCCTGCGGAGATCGAAGCGCTCGTCGCCCGCAGCACCGACGCGCCGCCCAACGGGGTCGCCGCCTTCAACGACGCCGAGGGGCTGGTGCTGGTGATCGAGCAGCGCCGGGTGCAGGCGGAACCAGACTCGGCCGCGGTGCGCGCGTTGGTCGTCGAGCACCTCGGGGTGCGGGTGGACCGGGTGCAGTGGGTCACCGCCGGGAGCCTGCCCCGCACCACCAGCGGCAAGTTGCGGCGGGCGGCTTGCGCCGAGCTGTTCGGAGCGCCGGCTTGAGCGTGCTCGTCCTCGGCGCCGGTGGGTTCCTCGGCCTCAACGTCGTCGACGCGCTGCTGGCGTCGGGCATCGTCCCCCGCTGCGGCCGGCGGCGGCGGGGCAATGTCCTCGGGCTTCGCCAACGCGAGGTGCCGCTGGTGGAGGCGGATCTCGATCAAGGCGCGACCCTCGCCGCGGCGATGGCCGGCTGCCGCACGGTGGTTCACCTCGCCGGGCACTACCCCCGGTTGTCGAACCGGCCACTCGAGGCGGTGCAGCTGGCGACGCGCCAGACGAAGGAGGTGCTGCAGGCCGCGGTCGCCGCCCGCGTCGAGCGGTTGATCTACGTCTCGAGCACCGCGACGGTCGCCGTGGTCGCTGGGCGCGCGAGCAACGAGGACGACGTCTTCTCCAGCTCGCCCGGCTTCGGCACCTACCACGCGGTCAAGTGGGCGATGGAGGCGGCGGTCGCCTCGGAGCGCTTCGTGCAGACGGTGACGGTGTGCCCGGGCGCGTGCCTCGGCGCCTTCGACTGGAAGATCGGCACCGCGGCAATGCTCTGGTCACTGCGGCGCGGCGAGTGTCCTCCGCACCCCGAAGGGCTGGTCAGCTGGGTCGACGTCCGCGACGTCGCGCTGGCGATCGCTCGGCTGGTGGCTGCCCCCGCCGCGCCGAAGCGGGTGCTGCTCTCCGCGGGCAGCGTTCCCTTTCACCCGTTCCTGCTTCAGATCGCCGAGCGCTACGGCGTGCGTCACGTCAGCGAGCCGCTGCGGCCCCAGGTGGCGATCGCGCTCGCTGACGCCGAGGAGGCGAAGGCGCTGGCCGAGGGTGGCCGGCCCAGGCTCTCGCGGGAGATCGTCGATTTGATCCTCCACGGCCCGTGCATCGACGCCGCCCTGTCGCGCGAGCTGTTGGGCCTCACCTACCGCCCGCTGGAGCAGACGCTGGCCGCCTTCGACGCCTGGGCGACGCAGATGGGCGCACCGATTCCAAACTCAGCCGAGGAGCGCATGTGAAGACGATCGCGGACGCGAAGTGGGAAAAACGGATGATGCAGCTGATCGCCGAGGTCTCGGTGAAGAAGGCCGAGGAGATCCGGCCCGAGCACCGGCTGCGGGAAGACCTGGGCATGGACTCCGTCTGCTCGCTGGAGCTGATCTCGATGCTCGCTGAGGAGTTCGACCTCGACATCGCGGTCGAAGAGGCAGCTCAGGTTTCCACTGTCAGCGGCGCGATCGCGATGGCCCGGCGGCACCTCGAGAGCCACGCGTGAGCGCGGTGAGCGTCGAGGCCCCGGCCTCGGTCGACGGGAGCGTCGTCGACGCGGTGCGCACCTTCGCGCGCCGCGAGCTCACCCCTGGCAAGACCGATCGCGACGGGCGGATCCCCGTCGAGCAGTTGGAGGGCCTGCGCGAGCTCGGCCTCTTCGGGCTCACGCTCCCCGCCGAGTACGGCGGCCTGGGTGCGGGCCTGCCGCTGGCGACCCGGGCGGTGCGCGCGCTCGCCGAGGTGGATCGCGCGGTGGCGGTCACCGTCGGGCTTCATCTCGGCCTCGGCACCCGCGCGCTGGTGCGTTACGGAGAGGCTCGGCTCAAGGCGCTCCATTTGCCGAGGCTCGCGAGCGGCGCCTGCATCGCCGCGTTCGCCACCACCGAGCCCGGCGCGGGGAGCGATCTGTCGAAGCTCTCGACCCGCGTCTTCGCCGGGCCCGCGGGCTTGAAGGTGACGGGCGAGAAGTCCTACGTCACCAACGGCGGGCTCGCCGGGCTGATCACGATCACCGCCCACAGCCCGGGCGGAGGGGGCCTCGAGCCAGGCCTCGCGGTGTTGGTGCTGCCCACCGAGGCCCCCGGGGTCAGCCCCCAGCCGGAGGAGCACAAGCTCGGGCTGCGCGGCAGCTCGACCCGCGGCTTCGTCTTCGAGGACGTGGACGCGCAGCGCGACCAGCTGTTGGGGACGCCGTCCACGGGAAAGGATCAGCTGGAGCACACGCTGTGCTGGGGACGGACGCTGATGGCCGCGGGCTGCGTCGGCGCCGCGACCGCCGCGCTCGAGCGGGCGATGGACTACACCGCCACCCGACGCCAGTTCGGCAAGGCGCTGATCGACCAGCCGGTGGTGCGCGGCCAGCTCGCGCGCTCGAAGGTGGTGCTCGAGGCGATGGCGGCGCTGGTGGAGACCACCGCGGCGCAGGCCGACGACACCGCGCTGCACCGCTGGTCGGTGAGCGCGAAGGTCTTCTGCAGCGAGCAGGGGTTCGAGCTGGTGGACACCGCGCTCCAGCTCCACGGGGCCATCGGCTACATGGAAGCCAGCGGGCTGCCGATGATGCTGCGGGACCTTCGGGTGACGCGCATCTTCGAGGGCGCCAACGACGTGCTGCTGACCCACGCCGGGGCCCTCGAGGTGCAGAAGCCGGTCGCCGTCGGCGAGCTCCCTGCCGGGGCCGGGGTGATCGCCGAGCGGGTGGCGCGGCGGACGGCGCGGCTGCGGCAGGGCCTGGGGGTGCGCGCCTTTCGCCGCCCCGAGCTGCTGCACCAGCTGGGGATCGAGGTGGTGTGGCGGGACGCGGTGGTGGCGGCGTGCCGATTCAGGCCCGACGGCGCGCTCGCGCGGACGTTGGTACGGGAAGCGCTCGCGTCGTTGCGGGCGGCGGAGCGCCGGCTGCATCCGGCGGTGGACCTGGACGAAGTGTTGGGGAGCTCGCGATGAAAGTGTTGCTCGTGTACCCGGGGTTTGAACGCCACGCGCAGGCCCACCCGGTGCTCAAGGACTGGGTGCCGATGAACGAGTACCTCGGCTCGCCTTCGCTGGGGCTGGCGATGATCGCCGCCCACACCCCGGCGGGGATCGAGATCGAATACCGCGACGATCGCCTCGAGCCGGCCAACCGGCCCACCGACGCCGACCTGGTGGCGCTGTCCTTCTTCACCCCCGCCGCGACCCGGGCCTTCGAGATCGCCGACTGGTTCCGCGACCAGGGCAAGACGGTCGTCGCCGGCGGCATCTTCCCCACCGCGATGCCCACCGAGTGTCTTCAGCACTTCGACGCGGTGGTGATCGGCGAGGGCGAACGGCTGTGGCCGAAGCTGCTCTGCGACTTCGGCGCGGACCGCCTCCACCCGCTGTACTCCGAGGAGACCGTGCCGCCCCTCGACGACGCATCGCTGCCGAAGCTGTCGCTCTACTTCGGCGCCGAGCGCGAGGGCTTCCGTCCCGACGACTATCCGGTGCAGCTGAGCCGCGGCTGCCCGCTCAAATGTCAGGCGTGCATCCTCCCGGTCTCGATGCGCAGCTCGATTCGCGAGTACTCGATTCCCAACGCACTCAGCCAGCTGTGGCAGCTGAAGAAGGCGGGCAAGCGCGCCTGCCTCACCGAGGACACCAGCTGGTTCCCCGGGCGGCCGAGCAACCAACTCAAGGCGCTGTTTCGCGCGATGATCGACGACGGGCTCGAGGCGAGCATCAGCTACATCGGGATCTCGATGCCGCAGCTGCTCGTCGCTGGCGACGAGGTGTTGAAGCTGGCGCGCGAGGCGGGCGTGGGGATGTTCTACCTCGTCGGCGGCTTCGACCCGATCACCACCCGCGCCTTCACCGGCGTCGACGAGAAGGCGTTGGCCCGGGCCTACAAGGCGATCGAGCGGGCCCACGCGGTCGGCATCGTCCCCTACACCAGCTTCCTCATCGGCAACGACGGGGACGACCTGAAGACGGCCGACCGGATGCTCGAGTTCGCCGGGCGCAGCGGCATCGAGAAGGCGGAGTTCGCGATCTTCACCCCGTACCCCGGCACGCCCTCGTGGGAACGGCTGAACAGGGAAGGGAGGATCCTCTCGCGCGCCTGGCACCGCTACAACGACGCCAACGTCGTCTTCGAGCCGGCGCAGATGACGCCGAAGCAACTCGAGGACGCCTACCTGTCGCTGTGGCGCCGGTTCTACGCGGACAAGGGGCACTGGGCGCACGCCGACCAGGCCGAGCGCACGATTCAGTTCTAGGCCCCCGGGTCCGGCGACTCGACGGGCAGGGGGCCGCAGCGCCAAGGCGAAGGAGGCCACGGTCTGACCTCGGTGAACCGACGATTGGGTTTCGGCGGCGCGTCGCCCCGTCTACGCTCGGGTGGCGTTGGCTCCCCGGAGGGGCAGATGAGGCGACCGCTCGCGACATTTCTGGTGGTCCTGCTCTTCGCCGCCACGACAGCGCTCGCACGCGGCCGTGGGAAGATCATCGACATCAAGTCGCTGCCGCAGGGCATCCCCGGGCTGGCCAACATGCTGGGCAAGCCGTCGAAGGATCAGCAGTTCCGCACCCTCGGGGCGCTCTTCCTCGACCACCAACTGCGCACCAAAGGCACCGAGCTGATCGCCTCCGACGACGTCGACGCGCTGGTCACGTTGGTGCTCGACGGGGCGGCCGCCAACATGGTGGCCCCCGACAACGAGATCTACACCTGGGAGAAGGACAAGTTCGGGCCGCGCAGCGACGTGCTGTGCAAGGAGAAGATCCTCGTCTTTCCCGGGCGGGTGAGCCGCTCCTACAAGCACCGGGTGACGGTGAAGATGCAGGGGAAGCGGATCGACCGCGGCTACCTCAACGAGGAGTGCACCGTCACCGCCACCGCCGCGAAGGACGCCGCCGAGTGGTACGAGTGGACCGGCAGCCAGGGCTGGGGGATCAACCCATTCACCGCGTACGGCGTCGAGAACGTGGCCCGCATCGGCTTCGCCTTCTACTCACCCGGCCAGAAGGGCGCGGCGTTCCCCAAGCTCGAGAAGCCCACCTACGTCGGCTTCGCGGCCCGCGACGAGCCGGACAAGGACGGCGGCTCCGCTGTGCCGGAGTGGAGGCTGGTCGCGGTGGAACCGGTCACTGCCCCCGACAGCCGAAAGCAGGAGTGCAACCTCTTCCAGGAAGAGCCCAAGCAGGGCGAGATGGAGCGGAAGCTGCGCATCGCGCTCTGGATGGAGTCGGTGCGGGCGCTCGACCCGGTCCACGAGACCTTCTCTGGGCAGGACTCGGCCATCTTCCAGCTCAATGTCGGCGGGGCCGACAGCCTCGATCCGAAGAAGGACCGCGCGCTGCTCGAGCCCTACCTGACCTCCGAGCTGCCGATCGTCGCGGCCGCGGCGGCGCTCAAGCTCGCGAGGATGTCGAACGCGCCCAACCCCTCGGCGCTCGCCGATTCGCTCTTCGCGGTCAAGCACCCGGCCGCGAAGACCGAGCTGATGCGGGCGATTCTCCCGCTGCTGAAGAACGGCGTCACCGCCAGCGACGAAGAGAAGGCGACCTTGATGAAGCTCGCGGCGACCGACCCGTACAACCTTCCCCAGGTCAAAGAGCTGCTGGTGTTCGACGACCTGGCGAAGATGCAGGTCAACCGCCAGCGGGTCGCCGGCTACCTGTTCAAGAAGTTCCCCAGCGGCTGGCAGCTGCTGGGCCCGTTCCACTGAGCGATGCCCGCGGCCGGCAGGAAAGACTCCCCGGTGGTTCGGTCGCGCGCCGCCGTGGCCGCGATGGTGCTCGGGCTGATCGCGGCCGGCTGCACGAAGCGGATCGTGCTGCTGCCCGGACCCGGCCGGCAACTCGCGCGCCCGACGCTGATCACCGGCGCCCGCGTCTTCGATGGTGAACGGTTGCTCGGCCCGACCGACGTGTTGCTGGAAGGCGGGGTGGTCTCGAAGCTGGGGCCGCCAGGAGAGCTGGCCGTTCCCGAAGGTGTCGAGCGCATCGACGCGAACGGCAAGACGCTGCTGCCGGGGCTGATCGACCTCCACCTCCACGCCGGCGCGTTGCAGGGCGAGGCGCCGTTCGCGATCTCGCTGCTCGACCCGCCCCGCGCCGAGGAGCAGCTGGCCGCCGCGCTCTTCTGCGGGGTGACCACCGTGCTCCTCGCGGGGCACGAGGCGGACAATGAAGCGCTCGCCGAGGCAGAGCGCGCCGGCGGGCTCGCCAGTCCCCGGCTCTTCCGCGCCAGTCGAATCTTCACCGCCACCGGCGGACATCCCGAGACGCTCTACAAGGAGGCGCTGCCGTGGCCGATCTCCGCGGTCTTTCTCTCCCAGTCGGTGATCCCGGTGACGACCCCAGAGGAAGCGCGCGAAGAACTTCGCGCGGAGATCGCTCGCCACCACCCGAGCGTGATCAAGATCGTCTACGACGATCTGCCTCCGGGTGGACCGCGGCTGTCGGTGGAGACGCTCCGCGCGCTCATCGACGAGGCGCACGCCCACTCCATCCGCGCCGTGGTGCACGTCGGCGGCCCGGAGGAAGCCGTGACCGCGGTCGCGGCGGGCGCGTCGCTGCTGATGCACCCCCCTTGGGAGTCCGAGCTCTCCGACGCGCAGGTGTCGTCGCTGGCCGCCGCCCACGTTCCGCTGGTGACGACGCTGCGGGTCTGGGCGCGGGCGATGAAGCTTCTCAAGCAGCCGGCCACCGACTTCGCCCCGCTGGAGTTCGCGGTGATGCAGCCGGGCGTCGCCGAGTCTTTTGCCGCGGGCCCACCGCCAGGCTTCAAGTCCGCGGGCTACAGCCCCGAGTTCCTGGAGCAGGCCCAGTCCTTCGGTCCGGTGACCGGCGCCAACCTGAAGAAGCTCCACGCGGCGGGAGTGCCGCTGCTGGTCGGCACCGACTCAGGCGTCACCGGCATCTTTCAGGGCGCCGCGGTTCACCGCGAGCTGGCGGCGCTCGTCGGGCTCGGCTTCTCGCCGGAGGAGACCCTGGCGATGGCGACTTCCCGTGCGGGTGAGTTCCTCGCACCCGGCAGCGGCCTGGGGACGATCGCGCCGGGCGCGCCTGCCGACCTGCTGCTGGTGGGCGGAGATCCGATCGCGGACATCAACAGCACTGAGCAGATCCAGGGCGTGTGGCACCGCGGCCTGCGGGTGCGTTGACAACCTGCGCTTCAGCCGGGGCAGCTTTTCATTCGGATCGGAGACGGAAGACCGTAGTCTGAACGGATGATTGGCTCGGCCATGCTCCTGCTTCTTGCCGCCGCGCCGGTGAAGCTCGCGGCCCCTGGGTTGTCCTCGGTCAACGTCGATCCCCAGCTGTCCGAGCTCTTTCTCGAGCGTTTCGTCGTCCTCGCGAAACAGCCTGAGCTGTCGGTCGTCACCTCCCGCGACGTCGTGCAGGTACTCGGCCTCGAGCGGCAGAAAGAGCTGCTCGGTTGCAGCACCTCGAGCTGCATCGCCGAGCTCGCGGGGGCACTCGGCGCCGACGCGCTGCTCTCCGGCACGGTCGCGAAGTCGGATCGAAGTTACACGCTGGTGCTCAAGGCGATCCGGGCCACCGACGCAGGCGAGCTGGTCTCGGCGACCGTCCGCGCAGGCAGCGAGGACGAGCTCCAGGAGTGGATCGAGACCCATGCGCACGCCTTCGGGGAGAAGCTGATTCGGCGCGTTCGCGGCGAGCCCGAGCCTGCGGTGCTGCCATCCTGGCCCCGATGGGTGACCCTCACCGGTGGGATCGCGGTCGCCGGAACCGGCGCCCTGCTGCGAGGAGCGGCCGAAGGATCCGTCAACCAGCTGCGCAACGCGCGGCTGACCAACCTCACGGCCGCCAAGGTCGATGTCGCGTCGGTGGCTGGGCAGGGAAGGGCGTTCGAGGCCACCGGCAACGTGATGCTCGGCGTGGGCGGCGCGCTCCTCGCCACCAGCGCGGTGCTCTTCCTCGTGCGCGGATCGGAGTCGCCCATTTCACTGGTCCCGGTGTCCGGCGGCGGCGCCCTGGTCGTCGGAGGCCGGTTCTGATGCGGGCAGCAATCGTCGCAACGTTGCTGGCGGTCAGCTCCGGTTGCATTGACTGGGACACGCTCTCTCGGGACGCTCGCTGCGCGCAGGGTGATTGCGACGGCGGCGTGGGCGGCGGTGGCGGTGGCGGTGGCGGTGGAGTCGGCGGCGGTGGCGGCGGCGGTGGCGGTGGCGGTGGCGGTGGCGGACGAGGTGGTCAAACGCGCCGCGCCGTGCTCGCCGGCTTCTGGGCGGGGCTCAAACGCATTGCC
>JAYVRT010000032.1:0-2713 GCA_043776025.1 Archangiaceae bacterium
TTGGTGCTGGTCCTTGCTGCCTGCAGCGGTGTCGGCGCCACCAGCGACAATGACCTCGCCGAGAAGATCGCCGCCGGCCTCGCCACCGCATGTCCCGACGCCAGCCCCGACGACGAGCTTGCTCGCAACGCCTGCTCGGTAGCGCTCACCGACTTCGGCCTGTTGCGGGACACGATGGCCAACCCTTTCCTCTGGGGCGGCCAACAGGTGGCAGATGAATGGGCGCTGGAAGACCACGTGACGATGTTCGATCCGCGCGTGTTCCGGCGGATGTACCTGTCGCTCTACAGCTTTCCGGGGGAGCACCGCGTCGAGCAGTTGCCCGACGGGCGGACCCTGCTCCACCTCACCCCGAAGTTCCGCAACCAGCTGGACATGGGCAGCTACCCTTATCCCTTCTGGCACCGGCCTTCGAAGTGGCAGTCGTACCAACTGGCGCAGGACGTGGTCTTCATCATCAAGGACAGGAAGTTGCTCGGCGCGCTGCGCAACCTCAACCAGGCGGCGGATCGCCCCGTCATCTCCCACCAATGGGGCGGGCAGTGGCAGTGGCGTGAGGGCGACCAGGTGATGCCCTTCGTCACCCTCTTCAGCTACTTCTTCGCCAAGCAGAACCCGAACGTCGCCGCGCTCGACACCGCCTGGCGCGACCTCGAGTTCAAGCTGCGCGAGCAGAACTGCCTCGTCTGCCACAACCCGGAGAACGGCGCGGCGGCGGCGAAGCTCGAGCTGTTCAACTACCCCAACCAGGCGCTCTCCAGCCGGCACCGCATCGTCGAGCAGCTGAAGCAGAACCTGATGCCGACCCAGGATCCGGTGCGCGGCTACAAGCAGGGCATCGACGACCCGGCGAAGCGGACGGAGTTGCTCGAGCTGGCGAAGCGCTTCGCTGCCATCGGCGACGAGGCGATGCGCTGGGAAGGCGAGAGGTAGGTGGCGCTGCCGCGGTGGTGGGTGCTGACCTTCCTCGCGGCGGTGGTGCTCCTCGGGTCGGCGAGCGGGTTCTTCTGGCTGCGCAGGCCGGTGCGCGCTGTCTCCCAACCTCCGCCGCGCCCGCGCGCGCGGTGCCCCGACGCCGACGCGGAGCTGAAGCCGCCGAAGGTCGAACCCGAGCCGGCGCTCGCGCTCGCCTCCGCCGGGCCGAAGGTGCGGCTGCTGCTCGACGGAAAAGCCCTCGCCGGCGACGAGGGCACGCCGCAGCGGCTGGAGCCCGGAGAGCATCAACTGCGCGCCGAGGCCGACGGCGCCGAGCCGCTGCAGCTGCGGCTGGTGTTCTTGCCGTTCGCGCCGTTGATGATCCACGCCACCTTCGACGCCCAGGTCGGGCTCACCGCCGTCGTCCTCGGAGGCCCGTGCCCTTCGTGCCCCGCCCCGGACCAGAAGCCGGCCCTCGACTTCACCCGCACCGAGCAGACCGACGCGGCGCTGCTGGCGGATGCGGCGCAGGCGCTGCGGGCCGGCGACTGGAAGCGCGCCGCGGGGCGGCTTCGGGCGGTGACTCCGAAGAGCCGGGACCATCTGCCGTTCGCCCGACTGGCGGCGGCGGCGTACCAATTGTCGGATCAGCCGACGCTGGCGCTGGCGGCGCTGGGCCGCGTTCCTGCGGCCGAGGCGGGGACCCTCTCGAGCCTGGTTCCGAAGTGGACTTCGCTCGCCGCGGCCGAGCTCGCCCGCTCGAAGCTGACCGGGATGCGCCGGTGGAACCTGCTCACCGAGCGCTTCTCCGCGCTGCTCGAGAAGTTCGCGCCTGAAGCGCCCGGCCCGGTGCAGGTCGCCACTGGCCGTCTCGCCGAGCTCTCCGAGGGGTTCGCCAAGGCGAGCATGGGCAAGGATCTGAAGGCACAAGACGAGACGGTCACGGCTGCCGAGGCCGCGCTGGGCCAGTTCGTTCGCGCCCTGCGGCGCAGCCGTCCCGACGACTGCGAGTTCCAGGCGCGGATCTCCGCCGCCCTCTGAGCGGTGGGCAAACCTGCCCCGGGCGACTTCTGGGGTTAGACTCCGCGCCGCGTGGGGACTGCGTTTCAGCTGATTCGGTTGCGGTTCGAGCGCAACGTCTGGTTGATCCTCGCCGTCGCTTCCCTCGCATCCTCATGCGCCTGGCTGTGGTGGACCTTCGACGTCCTCGGCATTCACGACGCCGAGCGCGGCGCCTACGACGGCGGTCTAAAGCAGTTCACCGGCAACCCGAACATCCCCTGGAAGTGGGCGCCCGGAGGCGCGGTAAAGAAGAGCAAGGACATTGTCATCGTCGGCATCGACGACGCCACCTTCCTCGCCATCGAGCGGCACGGCCCTTGGAAGATGCGCTACGGCTCGTTTCCCTACGACCGTATTCTCTGGGCCGACATCTTCACGTACCTGAAGCAGGTGGGAGCGAGGGCGATCATCTTCGACGCGGTGATGGAGGGCGCCAAGTCCGACATCGTCGGCGACATCGCGCTCGGCAACGCGATCTCCGAGGAGGGAATCCCCCTCTACCTCGGGTTCACCGTCGTGCCCGGCGAAGCGCTGCCGAAGCAGGAGAACCCCGCCAACCGTCCCCCCCCGGTCGCCAAGCCTCCGGCCGTCGAGGCGCCCGAGCCGAAGGGCGCGCCGCCCGAAGAAGAGCAGTTCCCCGAGGAACCGACGCCGGAGCAGGCGGCGAAGCTGCAGAAGGAGAAGATCGAAGAGCTGAAGAAGCGCGCCGCCGCCGCCTACGCCTTTCCGGTCGAGG
>JAYVRT010000033.1:0-9014 GCA_043776025.1 Archangiaceae bacterium
GGCACCGGCGCGGTCACGGTGACCGTGGTGGTCTGGCCGGGCGCGAGCGTGATCCCCGTCTTCTGCGCGATGAACGGGTCGGTCACTCCGTTGAGCGTGTCGTTGTCCGACAGGTAGAAGAGAACGGAGACGCTGGGCGCGGTGGCTCCGCCCTGGTTGCGCAGCACCGCCTCGAGGCGAATGGGCTCGTTGAAGAACGCGTACCGGGCCGGGCCGAACGGAGCCAGCGGCTCGAGGACGCGCACGAAGTCGACGACGAGATCCGCCTGCCGCGCAGTGAACTTCACCGCGCTGACCTTCACGTTGTTCGAGTCACTGCTCTCGACGATCTGGCCGGTGTTGGGTCCGTCGTCGAGCTGGAGGATGAAGTAGTAGTCGCCCGCCGGGACGTTGGTCGGCAGCGGGTAGGTCAGATCGGTGACCACGTTCTGGCCGCCGCTGACCGAGAGCGTCGTCGAGTCGACGAGGAAGTCGTTGGCCGACAGCTGGTTGTCCGCCGAGAGCCAGATCTTCACCGGCACGTTGCCCGCGGCGTCGATGCCCTGGTTCGAGAAGGTGACGGTGTTGGTGATCATCGCCCCCGGGCCGCCCAGGGGAGGGCCGACGATGCCCTGCGCGACGAGGTCGACGCCGGCCGCCAGCGGCACGGTGGTCGCGGCGAGGTTGTTGAACTCATTCGACTCGGCGACCACGTTCGCGTCGTCGACCACCGCGAGGATGTAGAAGCTCCCCGAGGTCGGCTTGGGCACCGTGGTGCTGACGGTGCTGTTCAAGAACCCGAGCGCCGGAATGCTCACCGGCCCCTGCGGCCCTGGCAGCAGCTCGGCGTCGACGCCCGGGTTGTAGACGGTGTCGGTCGACAGGTAGAGCCGGTAGGTGAAGTTGTTCGCCGGCAGCGTCCCGAAGTTGCGCATCGAGAGCGTGGTGGAGATCTGCAGGTCGGTGCCGACGGTGGCGATGCTGTTGACCTTGAGGCTGTTGATCGAGATGTCGGCGCCTGGCGCCGGCCCAAAGGCGATCAGCTGGTTGCTCTGGAAGTCGGCGAGCGCGCACATCGAGCCGCAGGTCTTGCCCTGGGTCGCCTGCCCCGCGGTGCCGCTCTCGATGCCCACGGTGGCGGTGATCGTCGTCCCGTTGCCGCCGAGCGTGCCGTAATAGAACTCGACGATCCCGTTGGCCCAGACGCGCAGCTGGAAGGTCAGCGAGTATTGGCTGGTGAGGAAGTGGTTCCAGTCGCTCCATTCGATCGCGAGGCCAAGTCCGTTGGGGCCGGTCATCGCCTGTGACTGAATCAGGCTCCCCGGGTTGCGTCCGTTGAGATCATCCCAGAAAGGAGCCAGCACCCCATTCGGCTCGGAGACGTTTGGCAGCAGCGTGTTCGACGAGAAGTCGGCGGTGAGGTTCGCCGCGGACGAGGGCTCGAGGAACGCCATCCCGTTCGCGGTCACGGTGATCTGGGTGTAGGTCCGGTCGTAGTAGGGAAAGCTGAAGCCCAGGGGAATCGTCGCCCGGCCCCGGTCATTTGGGGTCCCGGCGGCGGCCGCGAGGAGAATCGGGGTCGCAGTCGTGAGCGCCGGATACGGCACTCCGTTGGTGGTCGTCGCGACGTACTGGGCCCTGGCCGGCAAGGCGACGAGGATCGCCCAGAGGATCGGCAACAGGCGGCGGGTGCTCATGTTGGTACTTCCTTCCGACTACTTTCGACCGGCCGCGCGCCTTATATAGCGCTCCCCAGATGGTTGCTGGCTTTCTCCTGATCGCGGTGCTTGCCGGCCCCCCCACCCGGCCCGCCCGGGCGTACGCCCAACAGGCGCTGAGGGATCAGTGCCTGCAGTTCGCCGCTGATCCGAAGAACCCCTGGGCGCTCAGCCACGGAATCTGCGCCTTTGGCAGCGCCTACCCGGCCAGCGACGGGCGGAAAGCGAGCGAGGTGATCGTCCGCGACTTCCTGATCGAGTTTCCCGGCGGCGACGGCGGAGCCCACGCCGTGGGCCAGCTCGGCTTCGCCCGCTACGGGGCCGACGGGGTCCCGATCGAGCCGCACACCAACCTGGTGGCGAAGACCATGGTGATGGCGGGCGACAAGCCCTCGACCACCTACCCCACCGCCTGGGGCAAGGTGACACTCGGACAGCTGATCGAAGGGGTGAAGCTGCGGTTCCGGCACTTGCCCAACAACGAGGAGTACTGGCGCGACGTCGGGTGGACGCTCGATCTGCTCTCCCACCAGCTCACTCCCGGCAAGGCGGCCCACTTCACCTCTTCCGACGGGAAGCAGGTCGACTTCAACGCGGTGATGGACGACGCGCTCACCTACCTCGAGAAGGCGCAGAGCGATCTCAAGCTGGGCATGGACAAAGGCCTGCCCCAGGTCGACAAGCGCAAGCAGGGGATCTACTCCCACAGCTGCGGCGGGCTGCACCTGGTACAGGCGGTGTTCGGCTGGGCGCGGTTCCCGGAGGTGAAGAAGGCCTGGGGCCCGCGGCTCGACACCCAGATCGCGATCCTCTTCTACCGGCTGGAGAGCGAACGGCGGCAATACGACGCGGCAATGGCGCAGGCGCCGCAGTACCGGCTGCAGCTGCTCACCCAGATGGTGAAGTTCTACGGCCACTTCCTCGAGACGGCGGGCCGGCTCAAGGACGAGACCGGGTGGAAGCCGACGGCGCTGCAGCTGCAAAGCATCGAACGCGCCAAGGCGTACCTCGATCACACGGTGCGCGAGCTCGACGCGGACAAGACCTTCTCGAAGATGGAAGAGCTTCGAAAGACCGCGCCACAGGTCTACCTCGACCTCATCGGCGACTCCTGTCATGCCAGCCACGGATGGGACAGCTGGCAATGATGCGCGCACTCCTCGTCGCCGCGGCCGCGCTGGCGACGCTGTTGCTTCAGGGTTGCAGCAAGCATGGGTGCCTGAGCGGCGAGGACGGCTGCCGCGTGCCGGCGCCCTGCCCGAAGGTTGCGTTCACCTGCGACGAAGGCGCCGCCTCGAGCCTGAGCGTGGACACGATCGCCGCGGCCTCCGAACGGCCCGGCGGCGTGGACGCGATCGCGGTGAAGGGCGACGTGCGGCTGCGCAACGCGTTCGTCGACGTGGTGGTCGCGGCGATCGGCAACCAGACCAACCTCGATCCTTCCGGCGGGTCGATCATCGACGTCGCCACAGCCGGGACGAAGAACGATTCGATCAACCAGATCCTCACCGTCACCGGGCTGCTGCCGGACGACGCCGCGCTCTACACCCGGCTGGAGATCATCGACGAACGGCCGGCGCGGGTCGCAGTGCAGGTGCGGGGCACGCTCCAGAACCGGCCGGACGTTCAGATCTTCACCCGCTACGAGCTGACCCCGTGCGACCGCGGGGTGCGCGCCCGCACCGAGATCGTCAACACCGGCAGCGACACCCAGCTGTGGCTGCTGGGCGATGGGTACTGGTGGGGAAGCCGCGAGCCTGTGCCCTTCAGCCCCGGCGTGGGCAGCGGCTGGGACCACCCCGCGTTCAGCCTCACCAAGGTCGACGAGGTGATCCGCAAGTTCCCCTTCATGTCGGCCAACTCGCACTGGGGCGACGAGGCGGTGGGCGGCGCGGCGGTCAGCTACAGCGCGGTCTCATGCACCGGGTCGGAGCTGGTGGGCTTCAACAGCGCCGGCGTCTCGATCGCCGGGCTGCCGCGCACGGTGGTGCCGCCGCGCGGCTACCTCACCTTCGATCGCTACTTCGCGGTCGCGTCCGATCGGAGCATCGCCGGGGCCACCGATCTCGCGCTCGAGGTGCGGCGCCAGGTGCTGGGCGAGAAGTTCGTGACGCTCACCGGAAAGATCGAGCGCGCCGGGGCGCTGCGGCTCGACGGCGAGCGGGAGACGATGATCCTCATCAGCGAGGGCAAGGAGTCCGACCGCGCCGCGGCGCGCACCCCGTGGAGCACGGGGGTGCCCGACGCCCAGGGCGGGTTCTCGATGCGGGTGCCGGCGGGCAAGAGCTACTTCGTCGAGGTCCACGCGTTTGGGCAGAAGCAGATCGGCAAGGACTTCCCTTCCGTCACCGCGGACACCGACCTGGGGACGTTCGTGCTCCCGTCGACGGCGCGGGTGACGTTCGACGTGACCGACGCGATCAGTGGCCTGCCGCTGGATGCGGAGATCTTCGTCGTGCCCGCCGACGCCGCGACGAAAGACCGCCTCGCGGGCTCGCTGCTCGGGCAGTTCACCGTCTGTTCGCCGTGGCTGGGTCCCCCGCCGGGCGCATCGCCGGCCTGCAACCGGATCCTGGTGCGCAGCGGCGCGGCCACCGCGGAGGTGCCGGTGGGCAGCTTCTTCCTCTACGCCTTCCACGGGCCCTTCTGGTCGCTGGGGCGGCAGGAGGTGACGTTGATCCCCGTGGGCGCGGGGCAGGCGGGGCAGACGTTTACCTTCAAGCTCCAGCAGCTCGGCCTGCCGCTGATCGGCTCGCTCGGCGCGGATCTCCACGTGCACGGCGCGGCGAGCTTCGACAGCTCGATCCCCGATCTCGACCGGGTGCTGTCGTTCTCCGCCTCGGCCCTCGACGTGATCGTCGCCACCGACCACGACGTCGTCTACGACTACGGCGCGCTGGTGGTGCAGCTGGGCTTGAGCGGGAAGATGTCCACCGTCAGCGGCGTCGAGACGACAGGGCACATCCCCTTCATGCGGATCCCCAACTACGACTTCCCGCTGGTGATCGGGCACCACAACTTCTGGCCGCTGAAATACGACCCGCTGCTGCCGCGCAACGGGGGGCCGTTCGACGAGTTCATCGAGCCGGGCGAGCTGATGGATCGCGCGACCGCGCTGCGCGACCCGATCGTCACCGAGCCGCTGTGGGAGCTCAACCACCCCTGGGCGGCCGCGGAGGTCGGCAGGGATCTCGGCTTTCCCCGTGCGCTCTCGCTCGACACCCGAAAGGACCTGCCGACGCGCGACGACGGGACGTCGGGCGGCATCTACGTACGGACCAAGACCGATGGGAAGCACTCCAACAATGGGCACCACGCCCAGGAAGTGATGAACGGCTCCCAGAACGACACCCTGCTCCAGTACCGCGCGTTCTGGTGGTTCGTGCTCAACCAGGGCCAGCTCGCGACCGGCACCGCGAACTCCGACTGGCACTCGCTCACCGACAACACGGTCGGGATGCCGCGCAACCTCGTCTACACCCCCACCACCGCGGGCCCGGCGTTCGACGTGGTGACGTTCAACGCCGCGATCCGCGCCGGCAAGGTCCTGGGGACCAACGGGCCGATCATCGAGGCGACGGTCGAGAGCCCGACGGGCGACCACAGCTTCGGGTTGGACCCGTTCAAGCCGAAGGACGGAGCGACGGTGAAGGTGAAGGTCTCCTCCGCGCCCTGGGTGCCTGTCGCGGAGATCCGCTTCGTGGTGAACGGCAAGGTGGTGAAGACGGTGCAGGCGTCGACGCCCGCCGCCCAGGATCCGTTCGGCTCGAGCGAGCTGCTGCGCTACCAGGGCACCGAGTCCCTGGCCGAGCTGCTCTCTGGGGTCACCGGCGATGCCTGGCTGGTGATCGAGGCAGGCAGCGCGCTGCTGCTCGCGGGAGATCTCGGGGGAGGTCTCAACGACACGCTCGACGGGATCCCCGACACCACCGACAACAACGGCGACGGCGTCGTCGACGCCAAGGACGTCGAGGGGGACAAGAAGTTCGGACCGCTGAAGAACCCGGCGCCGGTGGCGAACACCGACGTCGCGTTTGCCTTCAACCGGATCACCGAGGGCTTTCCCTTCGCGTTCACCAACCCCTTCGTGCTCGATCGAAACGGCGACGGGAAGTTCACCGCTCCGGGAGTCACCGGAGGGCGCGCGAAGTGAGGGCCGCGATCCTCGCGCTGTGGGTGTCGTTCGCCGCGGTGGCGGAGGAAGCCCAGCCCCCGGCGGCAGTGCCGGAGCCGGCGTCCGCCGCGACTGAGCCCCCGCCCGTGGCGGCGGAACCGGCGCCGGTCGCGACAGCCACCGAGGTGCCGGCAGCTCCCCGCGCTCCGCTGTGTACGCGGTGGAGGGCTGAAGGGCTGGGCGAGGGCCCGGTGGCGCTCGGCTACGGTGAGGCCGACGTCGCGACGGGCCGCAGGGCGTGTCCGCGGACCGAGGTGGGCCTCGGAGGCCGCTTCGGGGCGATCATCGACACCGCCAACTTCTACGGGAACCTCGTCGTCGACGGCCTCGTCTACGGCAGCGTGGCGATCAACCCCAAGACCGAGGTCTACGGGACGTTGGCCGCGGTCGAGTGGAACTACGTGCAGTCGTCGGTCAAAGGCTCGACGTTGAACCTGGGCACGCTGACGCTCGGAGCTGCCCGGCAGTTCTATGGCGACGACACGCTCCGGGGCTCGATCAGCGCGCGCCTGATGCTGCCGACCTCGTTCATGACTCCCGGCTCGCGGCCATACGGGTTCGAGCTTGGCAGCTGTTCGACCTACCGGCCTACCGACTGGGTCGAGATCCACGGCTACGTCGGAGCGGACCTGAGCGCCGGCCTCGGCCTGGGGCCCGCGCTGCCCCAGTTCGGAGGGGTGCTGACGTTGGGCACGCAGCTGTCGCCCCTGACCTGGCTGGCGCTGGTGGTCGACGCCACCGGGCGCATCGGCCCGAAGAGCTACTTCGCGCCGAGCGTTGCGCTGCGGTTCCGAGTCTTCCGGCTGGGCATCGAGCTGGCGGGGACGCTGCCGCTGGCGGGCAACGACCGGCACGACTTCATCGCCGGCGCCCGGTTCAACTGGCGGCTCTGACTTTCCGGGAGCCGAGCCAAGTTTAAGGTTCGTCGCCAGCCTCTCGGTGGCTATGGTGCGTTTTCTCTCGTGGGGGAAACGGATGTCTGCTTCGACGTGGCGGGCCTGGTCGCTTCTGGGTGCGGTGGCGCTCGCCGGATGTGGCAGCGGTCGTCTCAAGACATGTACCGCGGATGCGGAATGCGGCGCCGGAGCGCACTGCGTTCAGCAGGTCTGCTCGGTCGATCAGCCGGGGGCGTGCGGGACTGCGTTTTGCGCCGCATCCCAGCGCTGCACCGCCAAGCTCGAGTGCGTCGCTGACCTCCCGCCGGTGCTGAACCTGACGGCGCCGGCCGCCGACGCCGGGGTCACCACGACGACGGTCGAGGTCTCCGGCACCGCGACCGACGACGCTGCGCCTCCGACGGTGGAAGTGTCGCTCGACGGGACGACCTGGGCCGCGGTCACGCTCGCTTCCAGCGGCACGTTCACGACGCAGGTCGCCCTGCCCCTGGTCGACGGCAACGACCTGCTGTTGACGGTGCGCGCCCGGGACAGCAAGGCCCACGAGGTACGGGAGAGCCGGTCGCTCCGCGTCGACAACGTTGCTCCGGGGTGCGCGTTTACGAGCCCGATCGCGGGAGCGGTGCTCTCGGGCACGAGCGTCGCGGTAGCGATGACGGCGTCTGACGGCTCGGGGCTGGTGAACCCCCGGCTCTCCCTCGACTCGGCGGCGACGTTCGCTGCGCCGCTCGGGTCTGGCGGCAGCTACACCTTTGCCTGGAGTCCGGCGAACGAGAACGGAATCGCCCACGAGCTCGTCTTCCGGGTGGACGACACCCACGGGAAGACCTGCGAGGCGAGGCGCACGGTGACGATCGATAACGTCGCCCCGACAGTCGCCTTTGCGAGCCCCGATGCGGGAGCGCTTCTGGGCCCGGCGTTCTTCGCCAGCGGTCGATTCGCGGGAACCGCGGGAGATGGGACGCGGGCGTTGAAGTCGCTGACCCTCGACTTCGCAGACGGCCAGGGCCCGCGCGCGGTGACGGCCCAGGACGGCGGCTGGTCACTGGCGGTGCCTCAGGTAGCCACCGACGACTACCAGGCGCACGCGGTGAAGGTCGTCGCGACTGACCTGGCGGACAACACGGCGACCGTGACGCTGCCGGTGTTCGCCGACGTGGTCGCGCCAGCGTTGGCGATCACCGCGCCGGCGGCCAACGCGAAGCTCAACGCCGCGAGCTTCAGCGGCACCGACGACGTCGCACTCGCGTGGACCGTGACCGACGGAGATCCGACGGCGCCGACGGTTGCACTCCAGACCGCCGACGGAGGAACGCTGACGCCGCCGAAGGTGACGACCACTCCGAACGATAACCCGGCCACTTACCAACCGACGTTGGTCGCGACGGACCGCGCGGGGAATTCGCGCACCGCGACGGTGACTTTCTCGGTCGATCGCGTGGTCCCGACAGTGACGGCCACTGCTCCAGCGAACGAGACCCGAATGTTCACGGGCAAGGCGACCATCGACTTCAGCGAGAGCATCATGGGCGGCGACGGCCTGACGCTCACGCCGACACTGACCGGAGTTTGGACGACCCCGTCGCACTACGAGGTCTCCGGGCTGACGAAGGACACTGTCTTCAACGCTGTGACGGGGGCGGTATCGGACCTCTATGGAAATCCGGTCGTCGCGGGCGGGCCGTACCGCTTCCACACAGAGACGTGGGTTCCGACGGCCGGAGCCACGATCGCCACCGGGTTCACCAACGTCCTTGAGGCCGTCGCGGACCAAGAGGGGGCGCTAAACCTGATCGCCGTGCGGACCGACGGAGTTCATGTCTGGGTCCAGTTCAACCCATCGACGGGGACTCCGACTGCATTCCTCCCGCAGTCGATTGGGACAGATCCGCAGAGAGTCGCCGCATGGACCACCGTTCAAAGCGACCTGAGTTCGCGCCGAATCGCCGGGGTGACGGTCATCGGCAGTCCGAACATCGTCAGGTACCGGGTGAACCAGGTGTCGCAACAAGGGTTCAATTCGGCAGACTTCTTTATCCCGACGCCCCCGTTCGTCGGAGAGGGAGCGGGCCTCGATGAGGTTGGAGTGATCGCGGGCGCCTCCTACCGGCGAGGGGGGCGCGCCGACCTGGCGCTCGGCTTCGTGCCAACGACTCTTCGAACCAGCGCGAAGCATTGGGAGGTCGCAAGACCGAATCTCGACGGCGCCGACGCCCAGACGTTCGGCTGTTACCACCAGCTCTTCGA
>JAYVRT010000034.1:0-2709 GCA_043776025.1 Archangiaceae bacterium
CCGGAGCGTGTTCCTTTTCCTGCCGACGCAGCGGGCGTGGGGCGGGGAGTACCCGACCGGCACCCGAGTGGAGGCGGTGGCGGTGGTGGTGGGCGTGCAGACGCTGGGGGACCGCACCCTGCCGCTGCTTCGGGCGGTGTGGCTGCGCCCGGCTTTTGGCGGGCAGTGATAAGAATCAGAGGTCGAAAACGCAGTGGGGGCGGGTTTGAAAGACCAGGAAGTTGCACAGGGGCAGGTGCTCCCGACGCTCGACGCGCAAAGCGCGGGGTTCGAGCTGCGCCAGGCGGGCGCGTACACGGTGACGAAGCCGGCGTGCGCTGATCCGCTCGCGCGGCTCTTCCTCGCCAGGCACACCCGGCTCTCGCGGATCGTGACCGTGCAGGAACTGCTGCTGCCCGACGAGAAGAACGTCGCGGGCATCGCCGAGTTCGTCACCCTCGCGCGCGAAGCGACGCGAATGCGCCACCCCCAGCTGGCGGAGATCTCCGAGTTCCTTGAACCTGCGCCCGGCCACTACTGCTGCGTGATGGAGCCCCTGTTTGGCGAGACGCTTCGGGCGCGGATCAATCGTGGCGGGGTCACTGTGCCCGAGGCTCTGGAGATTCTCTGCCAGCTCACCGAGGGGCTCTCGGCGCTCCATGCGGCGAAGCGGGTGCACGGCTGCCTCACCGCCAGCCGGGTCTTCCTCGCCGACGGCGAGCGGGGGGCGATCAACGTCAAGCTGTTCGACTACGGGCTGGGCGCCTCGCAGGCGGTGCTGCTCGAGCCGGAACAGCGGGCGCCGGAGCAGAAGGCAGGCGGCCCCGCGGACGCGCTGACCGACGTCTATTTTCTCGGCAGCCTCGTCTCCGAGATGATCAGCGGTTCGGAGGCGATTCCCGACGGGCTGCAGGCGGTGGTCGCCCAGGCGCGGTCGGAGAAGCCTTCGCACCGCTACCGCAATGTCGGCACGCTCTGCGCCGCGGTGATCGAAGTTCTCAGCTCTCCGAATGCGATCGCCCAGCGCCAACAGCCCCCACCGCCCCGGCCCCGAAGGCTGCCCGTCGCGGCGCTGCTTGTGGCGGTGATCGGCGCGGCGGCCTACTTCAACAGGCCGACGCCCGCGCCCCTGGCGATGGAGGCGCCGCCAGCGCCGAAGGTCGTGGCGGCAGCCGCCCCTCCACCGGTGGCTCCGCCGGTGGCCGAGCCCGAGACACCGTCCCTGATGCCCAGCGGAAACCTCGCGCTCCATGGGGCGCTGAAGCAGGCCGGAGCGCGGCCGGTGAAGGCGAAGAAAGTGCGAAGGCGCTGACGTTGCTCAGCCCGCCGGAGCGGACGGTGGCAACCCAGACCAACTGCCCCGATCCACCGGCCCTTCTGCCGGGCGGACGTCGACCACCAGGCCCGTCAGGTGCGCCATGCCGGAGACGCGCTCGAGGTTCTCCGGCCCATCGGCCGCGAGCAGGTTGACGTTTACTCCACCGGTCTTCGACGCCACCGACAAGCCGGTTGCGTGCTGATGTCCCCAGCCGTGGGGCAAGGCCACGGTGCCCGGCATCAAGTCTCCGAGCAGCCTCACTGGGACCCGCACCGTCGCCGTCCCGGTCGTGACGTCGGCGAGCCCGCCGTCTTTCAGGCCGAGGCGTTCCGCGTCCGCCGGGTGGACGTACAGATGGTTCGTCGCGTGCGCCCCTTCGACGAAGCCCTCGAAGTTGTGGGTCCAGGAGTTGTGCGTCGTGACGTGGCGGCGGGTGATCAGCTTCAACCTCCCAGCCTGCGACTGCTCGCGCGAGAAGTCGGCGTCGAGCTTGTTCGCCTGCTCGAGCAGGCGGGCGCTCCCCACGTTCACCTTCTGGTCCGAGGTCAGCACCCGCGCGGGCAGAAAGTCGCCGCCCGGGTGCGGCGTCCCCAACAGGCCATGGGTGTGCCGCAGCAGCGCCTTGAACGAGGGCTGGTGAGTCAGCCGCAGCAGCGACGAGAGCAGCACCCGCTGCCAGTTCTTCCCCCAGACCGCGAGCATCGCGGTCAAGACCCACTGGGCGATCTTCGAGCCGAACAAGCCGACCCCGCTCGCCTTGCAGAGCGCGAGGTAGATCGACGCCTCATCACGCACGTCGCCCCGCGGCTCGACCACCGCTTCGGTCGCCTGCAGGTACGGGGTGCGCTGGAGCCCGAGCATCAGCGGAAAGATGAACGGCAGATCCGGCCGCTCGAGCGGAGAGGTGCAGGGCAGCACGTAGTGGGCCACCGAGCCGGTCTCGTTCTTGAACAGATCGAGCGTCACCAAAAGCTCGAGCTTGCCGAAGGCCTCCTTGAGCCGGCGTGAGTTGGGCATGGTGATCAGCGGATTTCCGCCGGTGACGAACAGCGCCTTCACCTGCCCCGCGCCGGGGGTGAGGATCTCGTCCGCGAGCACGCCGCCGGGGAAGCCGTCGTTCACCGCGGAGAACCGGCCCACGCGCGACAGGTCGCGGCGCAGCAGCGTGCCGGTCTTCTTGCCGAACGCGGGGAAGTCCATCACCCCGTGGCCGACGAGAGTGCCTCCAGGGCGATCGAGGTTCCCCGACACCGCGTTGATCGTCTCCTGGAGCCAGAACGCGAGCGAGCCGTTGCGTCCCATGTTCACGCCAGTGCTGCTGTAGATCGCCGCGCCCGAGGCGGTGCGGTACGCCTCCACCATTCGCCGCAAAGTCGCCGCGGGGATCTGGGTCACCTGTTCGCACCGCTCCG
>JAYVRT010000035.1:0-9000 GCA_043776025.1 Archangiaceae bacterium
GATTCAAACGCCGCCGTTCGTGACGTACCTCTCGTCCTAACAGTTGCACAGCCGAGCGGTCAGGAACCGGGGACTGGCGATTTGCCCGCTGCCTCGGCGTCGTCACCGCCGTTCCGCTCAAGGTAGGTAATCAAATCCGAACGAGCAATGCGGATCGCGTTGCTCACCCTGACGTGCGCCAGCTCGCCGCGCTCGACCAGTGCATAGACGGTGGCTGTCGACACCGCGAGGCGCTCAGCCACGTCGCGCACGGTGAGCAGGCGATCAGCGCCGCCCTGAACGGCCCGGAGCTGCCCCACCGGCCGGACCAAACCCCGGACCACCGGCGGACCATGCGGGGTCGTGGGGAGGCCAATCGGTGCCAACGGGAGCGAAGCCGCCTTCGCCTCGCCCTCAGCGTTGTCGCGAGGATGCGAGGGCGTGACAGCCGGTACGAGCCCATCCGAGGACCTCAGACGGCCTTCGAAGCCGAGGGTCGTGGGTTCGAATCCCTCCGACCGCACTGGGCAAATCCTCGGGAACGGTTGGGGATTGCCCCTCAGGCCTTGAGGTAGGTCCCGACGAGGTTGATCAGCTCGGTCAGCGCGACCGGCTTGCTCAGGTAGTCGGTCGCGCCGGCCTCGTCCGCGACCTCATGGAGGCGGCGGGGATCGAGCGCGGAGAGGAAGATGACCGGGATGTCCGCCATCTCGACGTCGGCGCGCATGATCTTGCAGATGTCCACGCCGTCGATCCCCGGCATCAGGATGTCGAGCATCACCAACGCCGGCCTCAGCTCGCGGACGAGCTCGAGCGCCTTCTCGCCGCGGTTGGTCGCGTGGACGGTGAAGCCATGCCGGGTCAGCGCCTTCTCGAGGAAGGTGAGGATCGCCGGCTCGTCATCCGCCACCAGCAGCGACGAGGGGCCGCGGGCGATTCGCTTCGCGGCGAGCCGGACCAGGCTCTGGGCGATCAACGCCTCGGCCTCCCGGGAAAGGTTCAAGAAGTGAAGGCCGATCATCCCCACGCCAGCGCCGACCCACGACACCTCCGCCTGCAGCGGCAGCAGCCCACCGTCGTCGAGCGTCAACGCCACCTCGACCTCTTGCCGGAGCAGCAGCGGGGTGGGACACCGGACGAGCATCCCCGTGGCCGAGAGGTTCTTCGCTTCACACAGCTGCGGGACCTGCGGCCGGGTGAAGCGGACCGGCAGCGAGCAGTCGACCCGCTCGGCCTTGCGCCCCAGCTCATACCGCGCGGGGTGCTGGGTCAGCCCGAGGAACCGGCGGCACTTGTCGATCTCTTCGTCGGAGAACCGGACGTAGACGCCCGAGGCGAAGCGCGCGCTGTTGCCGCGGCGGCCGACCACCAGCCCGGTGATCACCATCTGAATCGACAGCTCGGGGAGCACCAGCTCGACCGGGATCTCGGTGCCGATCCGCGGGAACTGGGTGGTGCGGATGAAGACCCGGTCGGCGTTCGCCTGGACCAGCTCGGACCACAGCCGGTACTTGTCGAAGTACTGCAGGCTCAGGGTCATCCCGTTCACCTCGAAAGCGGTCGGACGCGAAGACGAATGAGAGTACCAGAGGCGGCTCACGGCGCGCGGCTGACCTTCCACCTGTCAGGCCACCTCCTGCGCCATCGACGTACCTCGTGAGCTTCGACGCAGGACGCCGCTTACGCCCGCTGACGAGTTCTTCATTCAAACAAGCGCGCCGAAGATTTGTGCAGCCTTTGGGAAGGGACATCATTCCCCCTTTCCACCCGCATGTGGGCCGGCCGGGCCCCGATGAGTGACGAGAACCCCTATGAGAATCTCAGCCGTGCTGTGTGCCGCCCTCGTCTCGGTAACCCTGGGCTGTAGCCAGCCTGTCGTGATGGCCACCGGCGGCGGCTCGGGCGGGTCCGGCGGAGGCTCAGGTGGATCCGGCGGCGGGTCGGGTGTGGGTGGCGGCAGCGCGGGTGGCTCCGGCGGCGGAGGAGCCGCGACCGGGGGCGGCGCAGGCGGCGGCTCGGCGGTGGGTGGTGGAACCGGAGGGACGGGTGGTACCGGCGGCACGGGCGGCACAGGTGGAACCGGCGGCACAGGCGGCACAGGCGGCGGGTCCGCGGTCGGCGGCGGCACCGGTGGAACCGGCGGGGTGGGCGGCGGCGCTTCGGGCTGCACCAGCAACGCGACCTGCACCGGCGCGACCCCGATCTGCAACGTGGCCACCGGAATCTGCGGCCAGTGCAACGTCCCGGCCGATTGCTCGGGCGCCAGCCCGACCTGCGACGCGAACCACACCTGCCACTCGACCTGCACCGGCAACTCTTGCCCGGTGGGCCAGGTCTGTAAGGCGGACGCGGGGGTCTGCTTCGACTGTCTGTCGAACCTCGACTGCGTCGCTCCGAGCGTCTGCGGCCCGTCGAACACCTGCGTCCGCTGCGTCACCAACGCCAACTGCGGAGGAGCGACCCCGGTCTGCTCCAACGGCGCCTGCATCCAGTGCGCTTCGAATGCGAACTGCCCGACGGCGACGCCGATCTGCAACAACACCCAGTGCGTCCAGTGCCTCTCCAACGCCTCGTGCTCGGGCTCGACCCCGGTCTGCGACCTGACGACGGATCGCTGTGTCGGCTGCCTCGCCAACACCGACTGTGGCGGCGCGACCCCGGTCTGCGGCCCGAACCGGACGTGTGTCGCGGCATGCACCGGCAACGGTACGTGTGGTGGCGGCGGCTTCCCGCTGTGCAACCTCGACGCCGGGACCTGTGTTCAGTGCTTGAGCAACGCGAACTGCTTCGGGGCCCGGCCGGTGTGCAACCCGGCTGGCGCCTGCGTCGGCTGTCTGAGCAACGCCAACTGCCTCACCGCCGCGCGGCCGGTCTGCGACACCACGATCTCCACTTGCGTGCAGTGTCTGAGCAGCGCCAACTGTCCCACCGGCGCGCCGGTGTGCAGCAACAACCGCTGCGTCCAGTGCACCAGCAACGCCAACTGCTCCGGCTCGACGCCGATCTGCAACGCGACCACCCAGACCTGCGTCGCCTGCGCCAAGGGCTCGGACTGCGCCAGCGGCTTCTGCGTCTTCGGCCAGTGCGGCGCCTGCAGCTCGGCGTCGAACTGTGACGCCGGAGTTCCCGTCTGCGTTCAGGGGCCGCCGACTGCCTGCGCCGCCTGCGTCAACGGCAACGACTGTGGCGGGGTGAACTCGGCGTGCAACACCACCACCGGCGCGTGCATCGGCTGCAACACCAACAACGACTGCCAGGGCATCAACCCGCGGTGCAACACCACCAGCCACCTGTGCGTGGAGTGCACCGCGGCGAACCAGTGCCCCGGAGGGAACCCGTCGTGTGATCCCGCGGGCAACTGCCAGCGCAACTGCACGGTGAACACGGACTGCCTCGGCCTGGGCGGTGGAGCGACCTGCAAGGCCGACGCGGGCGTCTGCGTCCGCTGCACCAGCAACTCCCAGTGCACCGCGCAAGCTCCGCTGTGCAACCTCGCGCTCGGCCGCTGCGAGCAGTGCAGCAGCAACGCCGACTGCCCCGGGACCAACGGCCGGAACTTCTGCTCGCCGCAGGGCCGGTGCGTGGAGTGCCTCGCCAACCCGGACTGCCCGCCCGGCACCGCCTGCGACCCCTTCCTGTTCTGCAACTGACGGTCAGCCGGGCAGCAACAGGTCGATCGGGCCCAGGGCGTCGCGCAGCGGCTTGAGCGTCGCGCGACGCTTCCCGTGCACCACCGCGTCGCCCTCGACGGCGGCGCGGCCGGGCAGGGTAAGGAGCGCACGATCGAGCGCTCCCGGAGCAACAGACCTCAGCGCCGCGGCGGCAAGGGCGACGTTGGAGTCGCTCACCGGCTCGAGGTGGATCACCACCGCCCGGGGCGCAACGTCGAACCGCAGGCCGAACGCCTGGCTGCGCGGGTGGAGCGCGATCGACGTCAGCCCACGGCGCATGGCCAGCTCGATCAGCGCTCCGAACGCGGCGGCCTCCATCGCCACGCTCAGCCGCTGGAGCGTTTGGCCCAGCGGGCCGGCCAACAGCGACTCCACGCGGGCCAGCGTGAGCTCCCGCAACGGCGCACGATGCACCGAGCGCAAGCCGAGCGCGGTGAGCACGGGCAGCGGCATCGAGCGGGAGAGCAGGTCCCAGGAGCTGCCCTTGACTCCAAACAGCGAGAAGTCGATCGACTCCCAGCTCAGCGGCTGACGGGAATCGGCGATCGCCGTGAGGTCGGCGTCGCTGGCGCCGCGCAGATGCCGCAGCGACTTGAAGCGGGGCGAGAGCATCAGCTCCCAGGCGCCTGAGGCGTATTGGCCTGCGTGGGTGACGTCGAGGTGGGTGACGGTGGCCCACTCGGGCGCGTCGGCGAGGTCGCCCGGAGGGCTCAGGCCGTCGTAGCTGCACTCGGCGAGGAACCCGCGGACGAACTTCAGGTCGCCCTTGAGCAGCACCGGCTCGAGGCCGCCAAGCCACTCGCGGCCCCAGATGCCCAGCAGCTCGTTCTCCCTCCGCGAGGGCCTGGCGCCGGTCGCCGCACGCGCGACCTGGAGCGCGATGAACTCTCCGCGCGCGTCGCCCCGCTCCTGCAGCACGTCGGCGAGCATCAGGCGCGGCGTGTCGTCGTCGGGGTTCTCGTAGACCGCGGCGTAAAGGTCGTCGATCTTGACGCCCACCGGCTCGGGTCCCTTCGGGGCGCTCAGGCGCTCACGAAACCGCTGCAGGATCTCTCGCTCCACGGCCGAGGGATCGCGGGGCACCGGCCAGGCCAAGGCACTGCGGGTGAGCACGCACAGCGGCTTCCAGCTGCGAAGGCCGAACTGCCCAATCGCACGGGAGCGGTTGTCGGGTTGGGTCAGCCGCTTCAGCAGGGGAATCACCCGCACGTCCCGCTGGACCTCGAGCACCTCGAGCGCGGGGAGGAAGCACCGGGGCCGGTTCTTGCCTTCGAACGGCGGGCTCTCGAGCCACCGGGCGATCGCCGCGGAGAGCGCTGGCGTCGCGGGCCAGGCCTTCAGCGCGCCAATCCGCTCGATCGCGCGCCCGCCGGTGGTCGCGGGCAGTGCCTCGAAGAGCCGGCCGACGGCGGCAGTGCGGTGGTGGGCGGCGAGGGTGAGCCAGGCTTCCTGCGTCGAGCCGCGCGCCACCCCGGTGACTGGAGGCAGCCGCGCCGTCATCCGGCTGACGAAGAGGCCGATCACGTCGGCGAGCTCGGGAGCGGGCCATTCCCTCCAGCACTGGACCAGCGATTCGAGGGCGTTCTCGTCATCGCCCTGCTGCAGCAGCTTCCACGCGGCTTGCAGAATCCCGGACTTCACCGCGAGGTCGATGGCCAAAACGGGCGGCAGGCTATATCGAACAGCCCGTGATCATTCCCTACTACGCGCCGCCTGCTCTCGAACTGCCGCTGGGTCAGAAGATCGACATCTTCGGAGTGCTCTCCGCGGCGGGCGTCTTCCTCGGCGCCTGGCTCGCGGCGCGGGAGGCGAAGGGCTACGGGAAGGTGGACGACCAGCCGCTGAAGGACCTGGTGCCGTGGGCAGTGGGGTTCGGCCTCTTCGGCGGCCACTTCATGCACATCTTCGCGTACCACCGCGAGCTGCTGACCGACTTCTGGGTCGTCCTTCGCTTCTGGGACGGGCTGTCCTCGATGGGCGGGGTGCTCGGCGCGCTGCTGGGGATCTTCGTCTTCTTCCGCAAGGAGAAGATCCCCCTGACGCCCTACCTCGACGCGCTCGCGCTCGGCACCGCGCCCGGTTGGGCAGTGGCTCGGCTGGGCTGCTTCCTCGTGCACGATCACCCGGGGACGCTTTCGAGCTTTGCGTTGGCGGTCGACTACCCGGGCGGCGCGCGGCACGACCTGGGCCTGTACGACATGCTGGTGCTGCTGGCGATCACCGCGCTGCTCTACACAGTCAAGCGGTTCCGGCCGCCGACGGGGACCCTGATGGGCCTGCTCGCCGTCGGCTATTGCGGCTGCCGGTTCTTCCTCGACTTCCTCCGCGCGTCAGACCTGTCCTTCGTCGATCGTCGCTCAGGACTGACGGCGGCGCAGTACATCGTGCCGGTGCTGTTTGGCGTGGGGATCTGGTTGTTGGTGAAGGCTCGGCGGACTTCGTTGACACCCAAGAGTTGATCCCTTAGAAGCCGCCCGCTTCGAGCCAAAACGTAAAGGGAGCGTAGCTCAATTGGCAGAGCAATGGACTCTTAATCCATAGGTTGTGGGTTCGATTCCCTCCGCTCTCATCCAGGGGCCGGTCGCAGTGCGGACCGGCCCCTTTTTTTGTGCAAAATGACGGAGCGGTGCCGGGCAGGTGGCGAAACTGGCAGACGCGCGAGACTTAGGATCTCGTGTCGAAAGACGTGCGGGTTCGACTCCCGCCCTGCCCATCTCAGAGCCGTTGCAGCGGGAGCTTCAGGTCGCCGGTCTCGATGTCCCAGGCGGCCCGGGGTCCCGCCAACCCGACGCCGGGGAAGCGCTTCGCCGGTGCCCCGGTGTGCGGCACCCTCTCCAGCGTCAGGTCTACCACCTGGTAGCTGCGCACTGAGAGGTTGAGGTCTTCCTTCTCGGTCGATTGGTCCCCCGCGGTGTAGAGCGCCTTCTGCGACCGCGGCGTGAGGGTCAGCGTCGTGCCCGCCAGCGACCACTCGCCGCGCTCGTCGGCGCTCGAGCGGCTCTGCCGGACAAAGTTGCTCGAGTGAACCCACTGCCATTGGTAGCTGCCGTCGTCGTCGAACCGCAGTTCGTGCAACGTCCCCGAGGAGCTGGTCTGCACCAGCACGCTGTCGGGCATGCGCGCCTTGACCGATTCGAGCTGCGAGCCGGTTTGGGCAAGCCAGCGACCGCCGGAGAGGCTCTGGGTGAGTCCGGTGGCGCGGGCCACTTCTCCCGCCGGGACCCACTCGCTGCCGGAGGGCGGTGCTGATCCCGACGGGCTGGCGCCTACCGGACTGGCGTCGTTCCCGAGCGCGCCGAGGGCGGCCAACCCGAGCGTGCCGATGGAGCAGAGGGCACAGGCCCCGCCCCCGGCGAGCGCGACCCAAAACCAGGGACTCCTCTTCACGGCATCGGCCATCGCGCCCGACAAGAGCCGACGCGCGCTTGAGGCACAAGGGCCGTCGCCTAGACTCGACACTCCATGCGCCGCTTCATCTGCCTCGTGCCCTTACTGCTCGCCGCCTGTCATCCCAAGAACGTGCCGCGGACAGCGTGCCACGACGAAGTGCTCGGCGTGGCGGACCCCTGGTTTTGCACCGTGACCGCCGAGAGCCTCGAGGCGCCCTCGAGCGTCGCGTTCGACACCGAGTCACGCAACAAGGTCGCGCAGGTGAAGATCAACCTCGCCGTGGCGAAGGGCACCTTGCGCATCGGCTACTTCGATGTGGGTGGGCAACAGCAAGTAACGCTGACTCCCGACGATCCACTGACGCTGGCGATCCGGGCTCCGCTGGACCGCGATCGACGCTCCTTCACACTGAGCTTCAACCCCGAGGGGCGGGTGGAGGGCCTGAGCGGGACGGTGAACTACTCGACGCCGTAGCGATCACCCTTCGACTCGTTGGGCCCCGACCTTCGCTTGTCGAGCAGACAGGCGTAGGGTCAGCGCCGTGCTCAGGCCCGATCAAACTTTTCGCCGCATCCTCGGGGGACTGGTGCTCCTGGGTGTCTGTGCGTGCTCGGGCGGCGGACCTGCACCGGATGCCGGCATCGACGCGGGCTCCGGGGGCGGTGTGGGGGGAGGCACCGCTGGCGGTGGCGGCGGCGGACTGGGCGGAGGAGGTGGATTGGGCGGAGGAGGCGGACTGGGCGGAGGAGGCGGCGGCGGTGCACCGATCCCGACGGCGCCAGGCGCGCCGACCTCGGTCACCGCGATCGGAGGGAACGCGCAGAGCAGCGTCAGCTGGGCAGCGCCGGTCGACACCGGCAACAGCCCAATCACCGGCTACACCGTCACCTCGGCCCCCGGCGGCTTCACCGCGACGACCGCCGGGGCGACACAGGCGACCGTCACCGGCCTCGCCAACGGCACCCGCTACACCTTCACCGTCACCGCGCAGAACGCGATCGGAATCTCGCCTCCCTCGACGCCTTCCAGTGCCGTCACTCCGGCCACTGTCCCCGGTGCTCCGACCGGCCCCACCGCGGTCGACGGCGACACCTCTGCGACCGTCACCTGGGTCGCCCCCTCGAGCACGGGCGGGAGCGCGATTACCGGCTACACGGTGACTTCGAACCCGGGCGCGTTGACCGCGCTGACCACCGGCGCGGTGCAGGCGACGGTGACCGGGCTGACCAACGGCACCAGCTACACCTTCACCGTCACCGCGACGAACGCGGCCGGCACCGGCATCGCCTCGGGGGTCTCGAACGCCGTCACTCCCGCGACCGTGCCCGCGGCGCCGACGGCGGTGACCGCGGTGCCCGGCTCGGCACGTGCGACGGTGAGCTGGCTGGCTCCCTCGAACAACGGCGGCAGCACCATCACCGGCTACACCGTCACCTCGAGCCCCGGCGCCTTCACCGCGACGACGACGATCGCCACCACCGCCAACGTCACCGGGCTCGCCAACGGCACGTCCTACACTTTCACCGTCAGCGCCTCGACCGCCTCCGGCGCCGGGCCCGCCTCGGACCCGACCGCGCCGATCACGCCGAGCGGCCTGCCCGGCAAGCCCACGGCCGTCACCGCCACCCGCGCCGACAAGGCGCTCGACGTCTCCTGGACCGCGCCCGCGCAGACCGGCGGCACCCCGCTCTCCAGCTACACGCTGACCGCGACCACCGCGGGCGGCGCCAGCGCCAGCGTCAACCTCGGCGCTCCGGCCTCCTCCGGGAAGATCACCGGCCTCACCAACGGAGCGCCCTACACCGTCACCGTCACCGCCAGCAACGTCGCGGGCGCGGGGCCGGTCTCGGACGCGAGCGCCGCCGTCACCCCGGCGGGCCTGCCCGACGCTCCGGCGATCACCAACGTGACCGGCACCATCCGCGACGCGACCATCACCTGGACCGAGGGCAGCCCCAAC
>JAYVRT010000036.1:0-8991 GCA_043776025.1 Archangiaceae bacterium
AGAGCGGGTAGCTGGCGTAGTGGTTCTTGAAAGTCAGCCCGTGCTTGCGCAACTGCTGGATCACCGGGGCGACCGGTTTCCCGTTGCGCACCTCGTCGACGTAGATCGAGGCGGTCGACTCGATGAAATAGAACAGCACGTTCATCTTCTTGCCCGGCTTGAGACCCGGGAGCCCGTCGTAGTGCTGCTTGCTGACGCGGGAGGTGGTGTCGAAGCGGAAACTGAAGTCCCTGGGGTTGGCGGGCCGCGGCGCGGGAGCGGCTTCGGGGGGCCGGGGCTCTCCGGCCAGCGCGCCGTAGACCGGGTTCACCGCGAGGTCGGCGACCAGGGCCGTGTGCGAGGGAGAGATCGCCAACAGCCCCAGGACCAAAGCGACCGCACCGCGAAGCATCCAGGCGTAGGCGCGGTGGCGCCGCACGCCCGCGCTGGCCGCGGAGCGCATCGGGAAGACCCGCAGCGTCACTCCGACGACGATCACCAGTGCGACCGCGATCCGCAGCAGGTTGGACCCGGAGAACTCGGCGGCGAACGAGGAGAACGAGCTGTGGAAGTCAGGGGCGAGCGCGCCCTCGAAGTACTCGCGCTGAAACGGGGCCTCGTAGACGTCGAAGAAGTTGAGCGCGAGGCTGAGGAAGACGACCTCGAGGCCCAACATCCCGATCACCACCGCGCGTTGGGCCTTCGGGCTGTGGGCGACGGCGGCGAGCAGCAGCTGGGTGAGCAGGGCAAGCGCGAGCAGCACCGCGCCGTCCCCCCGTGCTCCCGCCCGGAAGAACTCGGTGAAGGTGATTTGAAGCTCGGGGTAGCTGCTGCGGACCAGCCCGTAGGCCCCGACGCGGTACGCGGCGATCAGCGCGACGGTGAGCCCGAAGAACAGCAGCGAGGCCGGAGCGGCGACCCGAGAACGATCGACGAATTTCTCGAGAAGGCGGCGCACGAAGGGCCCGCCTCCTACCACGCGTCGGGACAGGGCGCGATCTCAGGTAGGCTTCGGCGCCTCTTCCGTGCCCTCCCGCCCCCCACCCTCCGTTCTCTCGCCAGTGCTCCTGGTCGGCGCTGGCACCGGCGAAGCGACCTGCGGGATCCTCTACCTCGCGGGCTACCTGCGGCGGAACGGCATCGAGGCCTCGGTGCGGCTGTACGACGCCGACGAGACGGATGAGGAACTCGAACGGTCGCTCGCGAGCCTGGTTGCCCATGTGCGCCCCCGCCTGGTTGGCATCAGCCTCAAGTGGTTTCACCACCTTGCGAGGGCACAGCTGATCGCCAAGACGCTGCGAAAGCTCGACCCCGGCCTGCAGATCGCGGTCGGAGGGAACACCGCGTCCTACTTCTGGAAGGACCTCGCCGGTTGGGACTGCGTCGACCACGTGCTGCTCGGCGACGGGGAGGCCCCGCTGTTGGCCCTGTGCCGGGGCGACGAGGCGCAGCCCAACGTGGTGACCCGGAACGCGGACGGCAAGCCACGCAGGTTGCCCCTGGCCTACATCGACGGCACGGCGAACACCGAGGTGCACTACTCGCACTTCGACGAGATCTTTTTGAGCCAGCTGGACCTGGCCTCGTTCTCTGGCTGGGTCGCGCCGGGCAAGGGCTGCGGCGAGAACTGCGTCTACTGCGGAGGGACCCGCGGCATCCAGAAGGCCTCGTTCGGGCGGGCGAAGCCGTTTCTGCGATCGGACGAGTCCGTGCTCAAGGACCATCGGGAGATCGCGGGGAAGACGTGGCAGCTGCGGTACGACTTCGCCGGAAGCTCGGGCGAGTTTCTCGATCGCGCCTGGGAAGGGGTGGATCTGTCGCAGCACTCGACCACCTACTTCCTCTGGGGCGTGCCCCCGCGCGACCTGGTGGACGCGCTGGCGAGGAAGTTCCGCCGGGTCTTCATGGTGCTCGACATCGGCTGCTTCTCCGAGCTGCAACGGCTGAAGCTGATCAAGCTGGGTTTGCTCAAGCCCTGCCCCACCGATCGCGAGCTGATGGCGGTGATCGAGGATTGTCGCCGGCACCCGAACCTCGAGCTGGAGATCTCGGGGATCGCCGGACTGCCGTTCGCCAGCGCGGCGACCCTCGCTGAGGAGCACCGGCTGATCGAGCACGTGTTGAGCCTGGGCTGCCCAGTCGGCTACCAGCGGCTCGAGGCCCAGCCCGGGGCGCTGGTGACCGAGCACCCTGCCCGCTTCGGGATGAAGAGCGAGGCGACGACGTTCGCCCAGTTCCTCGACTACTTCGCGCGGCGCGACTGTGGCGCAGACGGAACGGTGCCGATGCTGCGCTTCGCCGACCCGGCGCTCGAGGCGGCGGTGGAGTCGACCTCGAAGCAGCTGGAGGCGACCGCCCGGCGGCACGCGGCGATGGCAGCGGCGGTCGCGCTCGACGGACACAGCCGGCTGGTGAACGCTTCGGCGGCGACGAAGCAGTACGCGTTGGGAGATTGGCTCGGCGCCTACCGCGTGCCAGGAAAGGTCGCCCGCGAGCCGGTGACGGTGGTCCGCTCGGTCAACGGAATGGGCCTGACCTGCGCGCCGTCGGTCAGCACCCGGCGGTTCTCCGACCCGATGCTTCAGCAGGGGGACGACGCGTCAGCGCTGCTGGCGGTACTGGCGGCGTTCGAGCGGCCGACGACGGTCGACTCCGCGGTGACGAAGCTGCGCACCCGGGCCCGGCTCGACGCCACTTCGGCGCGAGAGGTGATCGATCACCTCGCCGCCGGCAGGTTCCTCCAGCCCGTCTGAAGCTGTCAGGAAGGTTCGGTCGCGAGCCACCCGAGCAAGCCGAGCACCGTCTGCCGGTCGACGGGCTTGGGGAGGACGGCGATCCCGCTGCCCTTTCGGGGGCGAATGGCGGTCCCGCTGCTCAACACCAGCCGGGCGCTGGGATGCTCACGCTGCACCGTAGAGAGGAAGCCCAGCCCGTCGAGCCCGGGCAGGCGGCAGGCGGAGATCAGGAGCACCGGAGCCCCGTCCCTGGCGATCAGCTCGAGGGCCGCCTCGGCGGAGCCCACGGTGCGCAGGCGAACCGGCAGGCCCCGGGCCATCCGCAGGTAGCTGCGGCGAATCAGCGCATCCCGGTCGACCAACAGCGCCCATGGGAGGGGGCTTAGAGCCGCTTGTTTGTCGCTCACGCGCCGGGGTTTGTACCGGACTAGTCCGGTGCTGACCAGCCGCCCGGCTGAAGACAAGGTGCGGCACCGGGGTGGCTCGGATAGGGTCGATCGCGCCGCCATGCGCACCGCCTCGGTCCTCATCGTCGACGACGACCCGAGCATCCGGCAGACGATGGCGTTCGTGGTCAAGGCCGCCGGCCTGACGCCGCTCTCCGCACAGACCGGTCAACAGGCGCTGGAGCTGTGCCGCCGGGAAACGATCGATGTGGTGTTGCTCGACGTCGAGCTGCCGGACACCAACGGCCTGAAGGTGCTGGCGCTGCTCCGGGAACGCCACCCCGACGTCGGGGTGATCATCGTCTCGGTGGTGAAGGAGGTCGCGGTCGCCGTCGAGGCGATGAAGCTCGGCGCGCTCGACTACCTGACCAAGGACTTCTCTCCGCCCGAGCTCTCGGCGCACCTCACCAAGGCGCTGCAACAGATCCAGGCGAGCCGGGAGTTGGTGTGGCTGCGCGAAGAGGTGGACGCCAAGGGCCGCAAGCCGATGGTCGTGGGCCAGTCGGCCGCGGGGCAGTCCTTGCTGACCGTCGCGAACAAAGTGGCGAATACGCCGGTGACGGTGCTGATCACCGGCGAGAGCGGGACGGGGAAAGAGGTCCTCGCGCGGTACCTGCACGATCACAGCAGCCGGCACGATCGGCCGTTCGTCGCGATCAACCTGCCGGCAATTCCATCAGAGCTGGTGGAGAGCACGCTCTTCGGGCACGAGAAGGGCTCGTTCACCGGAGCGACCCGGCAGGCATTCGGCAAGTTCGAGCTCGCCAACGGCGGGACGGTGTTCCTCGACGAACTGGCCGAGCTGCGGCTCGACGTACAGGCGAAGCTGCTGCGGTTTCTCCAGGAGCGGGAGATCGAGCGGGTCGGCGGCACCCGGACGATCTCCCTCGACGTGCGAATCGTCTGTGCGACGAACCGGAACCTGCAGAGCCTGGTCGCCAAGGGCCAATTCCGGGAGGATCTGTACTGGCGGCTGAAGGTCTTGCCGATCGAGATGCCACCGCTGCGAAACCGCCGCGAAGACATCGCCGAGCTCGCCGCCCAGTTCCTCGGCCGGTTCTCGAAGTCGTACGGCAGGCCGTTGCAGAGCCTGACCCCGGGAGCCCAGACGGTGCTGCGGCAGTACTCCTGGCCGGGAAACATTCGCGAGCTCGAGAACCTGATGGAACGGTTGGTGGTGATCTGCGACGCGACGCAGATCGACGCCAACGACCTGCCGCTCGATCTCTCGGTCGCGGCCGACCTGTCGAGCGAGGTCCACAACGAAGCCTCGTTCGCCGCGGCGCGGGCGTCGTTCGAGAAGAACTACCTGCTCAAGGTGCTGCAGCAGCACGGCTGGAACCAACGGCTGGCGGCGGAGCACCTGGGCATCGGCTACTCGACGTTGAAGAACAAGGTGAAGGCCTACGGCCTGTCGCCCGACGCGAGCGGCGACGACGAGGGCTGAGCAGGAGCTGCCTGGGCGGCGAGGCTGATGGTGAAGGTGGTGCCCTTCCCCACCGCGCTCTGCACCGAGACCTTGCCGTGGTGGGCGTCGACGATGCGCTTCACGTTGGCCAGGCCCATGCCGAGGTGCGCGCCGGTGCGCTTGGTGGTGACGAACGCGTCGAAGAGCCGGGCGAGGCGGTCGGGCTCGATGCCGCCGCCGGAGTCAGCGACGCCGAGGGTCGCGCCGCTGACGTCAGCGCCCGCGGTCAGCCGCACCTGGGCGCCCTGCGCGGACGCCTCGATCGCGTTCGAGACGAGGTTGAGCAGCGCGCGCTCGAGCAGATAGCGGTCGGCGCGGACCCAGATCGGGGCTGGCGGCGTGGCGAACTCGAGCTTCACACCGGCGGCTAGAGCGTGGGTGGCTGCGGTCTTCGCGACGCTCCTGAGGAATGAACCCAACTCGAGGGGGTGAAGCTCGAGGCTGCGAACATCCCGTCCGAGCGCGGCGAAGTCGGCGACGAACTTCTCCAGCGTCGCCACCTCGGAGGTGAGGTTGTCGCGGATGATCGGGAGGCACGCAGGGTCCCCCGTCGCGGCCAGATGGCTGGTCTGCTGAAGAATGCGCAGGCGGTGCCCGAGGTCGTGGGTGAGTCCGGTGGCGATCCGGCCGGCGGTCTTCCAGCGCTCTTCCACGGCGAGGACGGAGAGGACCCGGGCGGATTGAAGCAGGCCGACGGCGATCGAAATGGTGAGGGCCAGCAAGAGCACGGCGCCGAGGCCCCATTGCGCGGTGCGGGCGGACTCCAGCGCCTCGCTCGCGGGTTGTTCGACGGCGATCGCCCAGCGTTCTGACGGCAGCGGCGCCCAGCCGGTGATCACCGGGACGCCTTCGGCGCCGAGGTAGCTCAAGCGGGCGCCACCGCCTGTCTCGAGCAGCTTCACCGCCTCAGCGGAGGACGAGATCCGCTCCCCGGTGAGGATCGCGGCCCGCGCCTTCCCGGAGCCAGAGGCCAAGAGCCGGCCGGTGTCGTCGAAGACGAGGGCGTAGCCTGAGGAGCCCGCGTGGATGCGCTGCACGAAGCGCCAGAGCTCGAGGAGGTCGAACTGGGCGCAGACCGCGTGACCTTCGATCGCGCGCGCGGGGACGCAGTGGGTCATCGCCGGGGTGCTGTCGTCGGCGATGAACCACGCGGAGGAGACCTCTTTGCCGGCAAGTGCGTCTGCAAACTGGGAGGCACTCAGGCCGCGGGGCAGCGCTGAGGGTGCCGCTTCGGGGCCAACGAGAGTAACCCGCCCGAGAGAGGGGGCCTCCAGCACCGTCTCCTCGAGTCGAGTCGCCGCATCGGGCGGGCTGGCGACAGCGGCAATCGCTCGCAGCAACTGTCGCTGCTGGTTCAGGTAGGCAGTCGTTCTCCCGGCGACCTGATCCGCCAAATCACGCAGCGACTGCTCGGCAGCCCGTTCGCTGCGCGTGCGCAGCAACTCGATGGCGAACAGTCCAACGCCTGCGATCGGCAACAAGCCTGCGAGTGCGACGATGACCGACAGACGGACCGCGAGCGCGCGCTGACTCAAGGAGCGATCTGCCAAGCGTCGAGAGAGTCGAGCATGTCGTAGTCACCCAAGCGGGCGTCAACCACGCGAGAGTCCACCACGGCAGTGCGGTCGAGGCGGCAGATAATCAGTGCCGGAGGATCGTCGACCATCTCCGTCTGCGCCAGCGCGTAGTCGAGGACCCTAATGGCAGCATCGACGCGGAGATTCGAGTAGCCGGTCAGGTTGCGGGGTGACCCCGTGAGCCAAGACGCCGAAGCGAGATCCGCTGGTGAGGTCTGAAGAGTGCCGAGCAACGCGCCGAAGTCACCCCCAGCAGCCCGTCTTCGGGCCTCTTCAGGAGTGACGATTGAAACTGCGCCAGCGCGTGCCCCGAGCGCCCGGCGAAGAGCCAACGCAGCGCGGACGAGGCCTGGCTCCGTGGCAGCGACCACGAGATCAATCGGCGGCCCCGGGGGGAGCTGAAGGGTGGGTCTGGCTGCCCCTTGGCGGCTGCAGCTCGAACCAAATGCTCTCCCGACTTGATCCAGCGGAAGAGCGAGCCCGAGACGCTTGCGGTCTGCGGCCGCGAGCCGTGAAGTATTGAACATCAGCGCTACCGAATGGACTCCATGGCCGCGAATGACGCGCAAGGTTTCCACCCCGGACAGCAATTCGAGTTCGCCGTCATCGGGCATCAGGAGCATGTTCACTTCGCCACGCAGCGCTGCGGCAAACGCATCACGCGGCGTCGGGAATGCGACCAACTCGACCTCGTTGATGCGTTGACTGACGCGAGCGCGCCTTCGGAGGAGAATGTGGGTCGGGTCTTGCGCCTCGACCACGAACGGCCCGGTCCCGAGCGGCCCCGAAGCCGACTGCCGCCAGACCGCCGCGGCCAACAGTTCAGCCTCGGTCTGCGCCCCGCCATCTTGGATGCGGGCAATCAGCCAACCGTCATGCTCCTCAAGGGGGCCACCTGAGTGCACCGCCGTCGCGACGTCCTGCGCACGCAGAGGCGAGCCGTCACTGAAGGTGACGCCTTGCCCCAATCGAAGCCGGTACTGCCCTGAAGTGACCCGCTGCAGGTCGCCGAGAACCCTGGGCCTCCACGTACCATCGCCCGCTTGCTGGACCAAGGGCTCGAACACGAGGCCCTGCACGATGGCCTCGTAGCCGAACTGGTCTGAGGGCGTTAAGCGGTTGAGGCTGCCTACCGCACCAATTCGAAGTCGAAAAGGCGCGTTGGCGCTGGGCCGGGCGCACGCGACCAAAACAAGAACCAGAATTGCGAGGCGGCGCACGCATGAATCATCGCACGACGCCCCGAATGCCAGGCCTGCCGATGGGGTTCAGTAAACCAGGGCAGCGCAGGGCCGAGGCTCGCGAATCGACTTCTTCGTACCGATCTTGATCTTCATGATGTTGCTCCTGGTGAAATGCGCCGCGGGAAATTCCGCGGCGCTCTACGACGACCATCTAAAGCCCGCGAATGCTCTACGCCGCGTGGGACGACTGCTCGACCACCGGCTCGTCGGCGCCGAACTCGGCGAGGTAGCGCCCGACGACGTCGGCCTCGAAGGCGCTCTGAAAGTGCTCCTTCCGGCAGAACACTTCGTCGCGGCGGCCGGTCTGAAGAAACTTCCCTCCCAGACACCCCCCGACGCAGACCGGAAGAAACGGACAGTCGCCACACTTCTCCCAGGGCCGCAGCTCGAGCAACGGCGCTTCGCGCTCGCCGGGCTTCGTTACCTGAGCAACCGCGAGCTCGGGCCGGCCTGCGACCGCCGGGCACTTGTAGACGTGTCCGTCGGGGTCGATGACGTAGCTGTTCTTCCAGTGCAGCTCGCAAGGCCCCACCGGCACGCCGTGGGCCGAGGGGGTCCGCGCCAGTCCCGAGGCGTCGACCGTCGCCGAGAGCTGCCGCATCGCCGAGGCCTCTCGCGACACCGACGCACAGCTGTTGCAAGTGCCTTTGGCGTCCGACCCGGTGTCGATCACCGGCTTGAAGCGGATCGCCTCGAACAACCCGTCGAGCCGCTCCGTCTTCAGCCGGAGGATCAGGCGCTCGTAGGACTCGACCTGGTCCGGCCGGAAGTTTCCTCCCAGCCTCAGCCGAACGTCCGGGTGGCTGCGCGCGACGTGCACCAGGTTGGAGAAGATCTGATCGAAGGTCCCCCGCCCGTCGCGGTAGACCCGGGCGGCGTCGTGCGTTTCCTTGTCGCCGTCGAGGGTGACCTTGATCGCCCCCCGTCCGAAGGCGCCCATGGCGCGAACAAACCCGGACTCCAGTCCGATCCCGTTGGTGGTCATCTCCCACTCGAACCTCGCCCCGCGCGCCTTCATCGCGGCGCTGAAGACCTCGGCGGTGCGCAGCAGGTAATCCTTCCGCGTCAGCGGCTCTCCGCCGAAGTAGTGGACCAGCAGCCGGTCACTCCCCGCTTCGTCCACCTTGCGGAGGATCCACTCCACCGTCGACGCCTCGGTCTTCCCGAGCATCTTGTTGAAGACCGGATGATCCTTCTGAAAGCAATACGTGCAGGCAAGGTTGCACGCCAGCGTCGGCATCAGCGTGACGTGCATCGTCCCCGGCAGCCCTTCGCTCGCGGCGTCGAGAAAGACGCGCAGACGCTCGTCATCCACCTCGCCGGACTTCACGAGCACCCCGCTCGCCTCGAGCGCGGCCTGAACCTCACGCTCGGTGTCGTTCTGGGGGGGCTCGCTGGCCCAGCGCTGGGTCGCGGCGAGCGTCGCGTCGTCGACGCCGACGTACTGGTCGCCGATCACATCGAACAACACGTGCTCTCCGGGACGAACGTCGCGGTACGTCAATACGAAGCGAGAGAGGTGCATGGGTGCCTTCACACAGA
>JAYVRT010000037.1:0-2705 GCA_043776025.1 Archangiaceae bacterium
GCAATCCTTACTACAGCCGTTACTACGTTCTGACCCGGAACGACTTCAACCCACTGAAACTGCAACTCACTTCGTCTTGCCCAAGAAGGGATTCGAACCCTTACACCTTTCGGCGCCAGCCCCTCAAGCTGGTGTGTCTACCAGTTCCACCACCTGGGCTTACTGCGACTGCAACTACCAGAAAGTCTGTACCGGCCCTGATTATTTCGTGGGCGCGGGCGGCGCCTTTTCAGCGGGCACCCCTTCGTTGCCGGTCGTCGTCGGCGCCGGCGGAACCGGGGCGTCCGTTGTCGGCTTCTTCTCTTCGAGAGCGGCAGGCGCGGTCGGCGCGGCCGGATCCTTGGGCTTGTCCCCGTCCTTGGGGGTCTCTTTGGCCGCCGTGGCGGCCGCCAACTTGGACGCCACCGAGGACTTCATCCCGACAAACGACAGGCCGAGCGAGGTGAGGAAGAAGCCAATCGCGCAGACCGCGGTCACTTTTCCCAAAAAGGTCACCGCCCCGCGGCCACCGAAGGCGCTGGTCGCGGCTCCACCGCCGAGCGCGGAGCCCATGCCCGCGTCCTTCCCCGGCTGAAGGAGGATGACGAAGATCATGAACACGCAGAGCAGAACGTGGATGGTCGATGCGAAATAGAGCACTTAGAAACTCCTGAAGGGCGGCGTCTTAAGCACAGAAGCCGCGCCCACGGCAACTAGCCTTTGGCCTTCACGATCGCCGCGAAATCCCCAACCTTGAGGCTCGCGCCGCCCACCAATGCGCCGTCGATGTCCGGCATTCCCAAAAGCTCCGCCGCGTTCTCCGCCTTCACCGAGCCGCCGTACTGAATCCGCACCTGGCCCGCCGTGCCCTCGCCCCACAGCTCCTTGAGCAGCCCGCGGATGTGCGCGTGGACTTCCTGGGCCTGCCGGCTGGTCGCGGTCTTCCCCGTGCCGATCGCCCACACCGGCTCGTAGGCGAGGACGAACTTCGCTCCCTGCTCGGCGGTGTAGCCCGTGAGGCACCCCTTCACCTGCCGGGAGACGACCTCGAGCGTCTTGCCGCCCTCGCGCTCTGCCAGCGTCTCGCCGACGCAGACGATCGGCAGCATCCCCGCCTTCACCACCGCGCCGATTCGCTTGTTCACGCCTTCATCGGTCTCGCCGAAGAACTGGCGGCGCTCCGAGTGGCCGAGGATGACCCAACTGCAGCCGACCTCCTTGAGCATCAGCGCCGACACCTCACCGGTGAACGCCCCGCCCGGCTCCGGGTGACAGTTCTGCGCCGCGAGCACGATGTTCGAGTCGTCGAGCGCCTTCGACACCGCGTGGAGCGCGGTGAACGGCGGCGCCACCGCGACCTCGACCCGATCCCTCACGATCGACACCGCGTTGCGCAGGTCGCGCACCAGGGCCAGCGACTCGCTGACCGTCTTGTTCATCTTCCAATTGCCGGCAATGAAGCAGCGTCTCATTCGAGGGCCTTGATCCCAGGCAATTCCTTGCCTTCGAGGAATTCGAGCGACGCACCGCCGCCCGTCGATACGTGGGTCATCTTCGAGGCGAGGCCGAACTCGTTGACCGCCGCCGCGCTGTCACCGCCGCCGACCACCGTCTGCGCCTGGCGGTTGGCCGCCATCGCCTCGGCGACCTGCCGGGTTCCTTCGGAGAACTTCGCCACTTCGAACAGGCCCATCGGCCCGTTCCACAGCACCGTCCGGGCGTTGCGGATGTGCTGCTTGTAGAGTTCCCGAGACTTGCGGCCGATGTCCAGGCCCATCAGGTCCTTGGGGATGTCACGATCGGGCACGTCGACCGCGTCGCTCTTCTCATCGGGCGAGGTGCCGCAGAGGTGATCGATCGGCAGCACGATCTCCACCTTCAGCCGCGCCGCCGACTCGAGGATCTTCGTCGCCAGCGGCAGCTTCTCGGCCTCGACCCGGCTCTTGCCCACCTCGACTCCCTGCGCCTTGAGGAAGGTGTACGCCATCGCGCCGCCGATCAGCAGCAGGTCCACCTTGCCCAGCAGGTTCTCGATCACCTTGATCTTGTCGGAGACCTTGGCGCCGCCGAGCACCGCCACGAACGGCTTCTCGGCGTTCTTGATCAGCCGGCCCAGCTGCTCGAGCTCCTTCTTGATCAGCAGCCCCGCCGCCTTCTCCTTGACGAAGGGAACCAGCCCCGCGGTCGAGGCGTGCGCCCGGTGGGCGGTACCAAAAGCGTCGTTGACGTAGACGTCGCAGAGCGAGGCCAGCGAGCGCGAGAACGCCTCGTCGTTGGCCTCCTCTTCCTTGTGAAAGCGCAGGTTCTCCAGCATCAGCACCTGCCCAACCTTGAGATCCCTCGCCATCTTCGCCACGCCGTCGCCGATGCAGTCGTCGGCCTGAAGCACGGTGTGCTCCTTGCCCAGCAGCTCCGACAGCCGGGTGGCGCAGGGCAGCATCGAGAGCTTTGGCTCGTTGCCCTTGGGTCGGCCAAGGTGGGACGCGAGGATCACCTTCGCCCCGGCCGCGAGCGCGAGCTTGATCGTCGGCAGCGCCTCGCGGATGCGGGTGTCGTCGGTGACCTTCTGCTTCTCGTCGAGCGGGACGTTGAAGTCGACGCGGATGAAGACCCGCTTCCCGGCCAACTGCAACCCGTCGAGCGTGTGCATCAGAGCTTGCCGGCGATGAAGCGGGCGACGTCCACCATTCGGCTGCTGTAGCCCCACTCGTTGTCGTACCAGGCCA
>JAYVRT010000038.1:0-2699 GCA_043776025.1 Archangiaceae bacterium
GGCCTGGTACGACGGAGATCGCCTCGTGGCGGTGAGCTTGCTCGACGTCACCCCGCGCTGTGTCTCGGCGGCGTATTTCTTCTATCACCCGGACATCGCGCGCCTCTCGCCGGGGGTGGCCAACGTCCTGCGCTGCGTCGAGCTGGCGCGGGAGATCGGCGCCCAGCACGTCTACCTCGGCTACCGGGTGAAGGGCTGCGCCTCGCTGCAATACAAGGGGCTGTTCAACCCCCACGAGCTGCTCGAGGGTCGGCCATCGGTGGCGGAGACCCCGGTGTGGAAGACGGCCTCAGGCTCGCCGTGACTGCCAGGCGGCCTGCGCCGCGGCGATCACCTGCTTGAGCGGAACCCCCGCGGCCTCGGCGAGCGCGCGGCAGTCATCGAACTCGGGCGCGGCGTTGAGGACCTTCTCGCCGTCGAGCCCGAGCTTGATCCGCACCTTGCCCCAGGGCGTGAGGACCTCTTCGAAGCGGCGGCCGAGCACGGTGCGCTCGGCGCGGTGAGAACGGACGCCGAGGGAGGTCGACTCGGAGAGCACGGTGGCGATCAACGCCCGGTGGTTCGCCTCGGTGGCGAGCACCGACAGCAGGTGGCCCGGCCGCCCCTTCTTCATCGTCGCGGGAGCGATCCACGCGTCGAGCGCGCCCTGCTTCATCAGGGTGTCGATCAGCGCCCCGAGCAGCTGGGGCGAGCAGTCATCGAGGTTGGCTTCGATCACCTGCACCGAGGTCGCCTCGGCGGACGAGCGGCGCGCGAGGCTCGCCCGCAGCACGTTGGCGCGATCGGCCCAGTCTTTGGTGCCCACGCCGTAGCCGATTCGCTCGACGGTGCAGTCGGGCAGGGGGCCGACGGCGGCGAAGGACCTGAGCAACGCCGCGCCGGTCGGGGTGGTGAGCTCGCCCTTGCCTTCGAACTTCACCGGCACTCCGCGGAGAATCTCCAGCGTCGCCGGCACCGGCACCGGGACGACGCCATGGGCGATCTTCACCGTGCCGCTGCCGAGCGGCGGAGGGGTGGAGAAGACCTCGGGGTTGCCGAGCAGCTCGAGCACCACCGCCGCCCCGCAGATGTCGATGATCGAGTCGGTGGCCCCGACCTCGTGGAAGGCGATCTGCTCGAGGGGGATGGCGTGAATCTTTGACTCGGCTTCGCCGATGACGCGGAAGATCTCCAGCGCGCGGGCCTTGGCGCCGGCGGGCAGCTGCGAGGCGGAGATCAGCGCGCGGATCTCGGAGAGCGGGCGGTGGCCCTCGGGGTGGTGACCCTGGTTCGCGTCGTGGGCGTGCGGGTGGTGGTGGTCGTGGTCGTGCGGATGGTCGTGCGGATGGTCGTGCTCGTGCTCGTGCGAAGGGTCGTGGGCGCCGTCAATCTTCACGTCGACGTGGGTGCCGTGGATGCCGTGGCGCTCCGCCTTGCTGACCTCGAGGCTCCAGCCCGGAAGCTTCAGGGTCTGCAGCACCCGCACCAGCTCGTCCTTCGAGACGCCGAGGTCGAGCGCCGCCGCGAGGAACATGTCCCCCGCGATGCCGCCGACCGGCTCCAGCCAGAGCACCCGATCGTTCACTCAGTACGCCTTGGCGAGGACGATGCGGCCCGTCGAGGGGTTGCCGGTGATCGGGCACTTGCCCGGTTCCTGCTTCAGATCGAACGGCCGGTTGCGCGTGGTCAGGCCGAACTCGTCCTTGATGCGCTTCTCGGTCTCGGGCGTGCCGTCCCAGTGCGCGAGCAGGAAGCCGTCGTCGGCCTTTGCTTTCAGCTCTTCGACCGAGTTGACCTCGAAGGTGTGCGCCGCGCGGAAGTCCTTCGCCTTGGTGAACAGCGCCTTCTGCATCAGCTCGAGCACCTCGCCGACCCTGCCCACGACCGCGTCGAGACCGAGCGTTTCCTTCTCGGCGACGTCGCGGCGCTTGAGCATCGCCTGGTTCTTCTCGAGATCCTTCGGGCCGAGGTCGACGCGCACGCAGGCGCCGCGCAGCTCGTACTCGGCGTACTTGAAGCCCGGGCCCTTGGTCTCGTCGTCGTCGACCAGCACGCGAATGCCCGCCTTCTTCAGGTCGGCTGCCAGCGCCTGGGCCTTCGCCCGCACCGGGCCACGCTCTTCCGGCGTCTTGCCGATGATCACGATCACGCACTGCATCGGCGCCAGCTTCGGCGGCACGATCAGGCCCTGGTCATCACTGTGCGTCATGATCAACGCGCCGATGAGCCGCGTGGAGACGCCCCACGAGGTCTGCCAGACGTACTCCTTCTGGCCTTCCTTCGACTGGTACATCGTGTCGAACATCTTCGCGAAGTTCTGCCCGAGCATGTGCGAGGTGCCGGCCTGCAGGGCCTTGCCATCCTGCATCAGCCCCTCAATGCAGTAGGTATCGAGGGCGCCGGCAAACCGCTCGTTTTCCGACTTCACGCCCTTCACCACGGGCAGGGCCATCCACTCCTCCGCGAACTGGGCATATACGTCCAGCATCTGGCGGGTTTCGGCTATAGCTTCCTCGGCCGTGGCGTGGGCCGTGTGGCCTTCCTGCCACAGGAATTCGGCCGTGCGCAAGAACAGGCGGGTGCGCATCTCCCAGCGCATCACGTTGGCCCACTGATTGATGAGCAGGGGCAGGTCGCGGTAGCTCTGAATCCAGCCCTTGTACGTGCTCCAGATAATAGCCTCCGAGGTAGGACGGATAATCAGCTCTTCCTCCAGCTTG
>JAYVRT010000039.1:0-8965 GCA_043776025.1 Archangiaceae bacterium
GGTCGAGGCCTCGCCTGAGCCGCCAGCGGCATCCGCGGAGAAGTTCAGCTGGGGCAGCTCCCAGCCTCAGTTTGCCGCCCTCGCAGCTGACCTCGAGCGGGTTCAGGGGCATCGGCCAGTCTCCTTGCTCGCGGGCTGCCGGATCGGGGCCGTGTCGCTGGTCGACTACAAGGTCGCCGAGGCGCACGGCGTGCAGCACTATCTGCAGGTCTCGATCGCCGGCACACCCGAGGCGGTGCTGGTTCCCGGCGTGCTCGAGACGAAGGGCTCGATTTTCCCGGGCAGCTTCGAAGCTCACGGGCAGACGGCAGTGTATCGCCCGAGGGCCAAGACCTATCTGTGCGCGGTTCCACCGTCCGTCAGCGACGCCAACCCACTGCAACGGGTTTACTTGCCGCTCGAGGGCGCGGGTCTCATTCCCATCGACCCGCCGATCGCTGCCTGGGATTCGTTGCCGAAGGCGTTCCTCGATCTGGTGAAGACGGACCCTCCGATGCGGCGCATTCCGCTGCAATACCTCGCGGGCCGACGCACGACGCAGACGCGCGACGCCAGCAGCGCTTTCCCCTGTGGACTCTGGCTCATGGACGACGCTCTCATCTGGCGCGACGCGCTTGATTCATGCGTGGTCCTCGCGCGCCAGCAGGTGCGTGGAATCACGACCGAGCTCGACCGAAACACCCAGCAGTGGCACGTGAGCGTGGCGCGAGAGGGTGGGGTCCCCGTGCCCATCGCTGTCGAGGCATTGGCACAGTTCACTGAACGGCCTGATGAGCTGGGCCGGGTGCTCACCGCCTGGTGGCAGAATCTGCAGCCGATGAAACCGACGGTTTGATCCATGCAGCCGGCACCCAGCTCAACCGACCGCTACCGCTTCGACGACACCAGGTTGGCCGAACCCTATCGAAGCGCCCTGCGGCTCGACAGCCCGGTGCCCGGCAACGCGAAATACGTCGCGTGGCTGCCCCGGACCAATCTCGTGCCCCGCTTCTTCACCGGGATCTTCGCGGTCTGCGCGGTGGGCTTTACCGTTCTGGACCTCGCGCATCAGCGCAGAATCGCTTCAACGCCTGGATGAAGGGCGAACAGTGGCGCGAGCCGGCTGCAGCCACGACGAGCCGGCCAGAGACGAAGCCCGCGGACGTTTCAGCGCTCGGCCATCGACCCTGGACGCCACCGCTCGATCCCCCGGCGGCCGAGATTCGGCGCACCGAAAGTACGGACGAGTCGGGGGGCCGCATCGTGACCTGGGATCGTAAAACAGGCGACCGTTCCGTCTACCAATGCGTGGTGAACGAGACCCTGCAGAACGTCGTGGGCTATTCGATGATCGGCGGGCAGTCGCAGTCCGAGAGCGCGGGGACCGCCAGCTTCGACGAATTTCCGCAGGTCCTCAGCCTGGGCTTCGAGTCCGATTTCGGCCCGACGACCTTCGCGGAAGTCGTGGCGACGGTCGAACGCTTCAAGAAGCCGACGGCGGGAGCCACTGAATAGGTTGGAGGCGGAAGCGATCACCCCCGAGGCCCCTGCAGTGTCAACCGGGCCCCGGTCGTCACCCGCCCGCTGCCGCGGCGCTCAGCTGGCAGGGGTGCTTCCCGTGCGTGAAGCAGCTCAGCCCCCGAGCAACAGCTGCCGATCGGCCGCCAGCGCTTCGCCGATGAAGTTGAGCACCGCCCGGACCCGCCGCGTCTGCTTCAGGTCCCGGTGCACGGTGACCCAGATCGGCTCCCGCGGCTCGCCTGGCATCGGGAGCCGCTGCAGCTCGCGCTGGGCGTCCCCGAGGTAGCGGGGCAGCACGGCGATCCCCGCCGAGGCGCGCGCGGCCTCGACCAGAGCGATGGTGAGGTTGCTGACGAACGCGGGCTTTGCTCCGTGGGTGAGCTGCTCGACCCACGCCGCCTCGACCACGTTGGGCCCAGGAGAGGTGGTGAGGATTGGGTGGTCCTTCAGTTCGCCCACCTTCGTCACCGGCCAGCGCCTCAGGTATTCGCGCGAGGCGTACAGGCCGTGCGCGAGCTCCCCTGCCCGTCGCACCACCAGGCTCTCGTGGCGTGAGCGGAAGAAGCGCACTGCGACGTCGGCGTCGCGGCGACCGAGATCGAGGATGTCGCCGCCCGTGACGAGCTCCACGGTCAGCCCCGGGTGCTTGCTGGCGAAGGCGGCCAGCCGCGCAGCGAGGTATCCGACGCCGAAGGTCTCTGAAGAGGTGACCCGCACCGTGCCCTCGACCGCGTCGCGCTTGGCGTGGGCGCCGCGCTCGAGCGCGTGAACCGCGTCCTCGACCCGGGTCAGCTCGGGCAGCAGCGCCTCAGCCTCGGCGGTTGGGACGAGGCCGGTCGTGGTGCGCGTAAACAGGCGCACCCCAAGTGCCCCCTCGACCGAGTCGATGCGTCGGCCCACGGTGGTGTGGTCCACTCCCAGCGCCCGGGCGGCGCGCAGCAACGACCCGGCGCGGGCGAGCGCCAACACGAAGCGAAGATCGTCCCAGTTCATTCGAGATGTGCATTTTTGCACATCGGCTGTGATCCGCGGCTTCTTCCTTCGAAGGCGGCGACGGCCCATTGCTAAGGGCATGAAGAATACAAAGAACTGGCTGTGGGTCGCGGTGCTGGTGACGTCGGGTTGCGGTGAACTTCCGGGTGCGTCCATGATCGCCGAAGCAGGAGCCGCGGACCCGGCAGCGACGGACTCGGGGGCGACTGACGCCGGAGCGACCGACGGGGGAACGACCGACCCGGCCCCTGCCGACGCTGGATCGCCGGCCCAGCAACCGAGCGGCGCGTGTCGGCAGGACGCGAGTCGGCACGGCGCGGTAGCGACCTCGTGGCCGAGGCGGGTGGTGCTGGTCATCGCCCCGAACTCGGGCCTGGCGAGCGCCCGCCTCGACCTCGCCACCGGGGCTCAGGTCCCGGCCGGGTCGGTTGGCGGCGACCTGCAGTTGGTGGAGTCGAGGGTGACCTCGCTTGCGGGCAGTTTCCCCGGCGCCCTCTGCAGCAAAGGGCCGTCGGGCTCGCTCGCGCAGGTGTCGGGGGCCCCCGATTGCACGGGAAGTGCGGGGTGGGTGCAGTTCCTGATGCTCGGCTTCAGCGTACCTGGAAGCGCCGCCTCGGTTGGAGACTCGCTGCTGGTTCGGCCGCGTGAGGGCGGCCAGATCTACCGGATGCGAATCATCGGCAGTCGCCGGGGAGGGTTCGCGCTCCAGCTCGAGCTCGAATACGAGCCGCTCGACTGAAGCGGTGGAAGGCCCTGCGGACGCCAGCGTCCTTCCGCACGGGTCAGCCCGAGCGACCCGAGCTTCACCTCGGGTGCTGCCACCCCCCCCTTCACCCGTCGGTCGGCGAAGGGCCCGGCTTCTTCTTCGTGATCAGCAGCGAGCCCTTCTCGCGGGGCACGAGGTCGATGCGGGTCGGCGGCTCGAAGCCGCTCGCCGCCAGCCAGCCGGAGATCTCTTCGAGGCTGTAGGTGCGGGTGGCGGTCTCGACCAGCAACGTCAGCCGGAACGCGGCGTCGTAAAGGTCCAGCGGAGAGCCGCTGAGGTACTCGTGAATCAGCAGCATCCCGCCGGGGCGCAGCGATCGCGCGATGTGCGCGATGACCTTCTGGTTCTCGACGGCCGTCAGGTTGTGCGCCACCGACAGAAAGAATGCCGCGTCGTAGTCCTCGCCCCATTCTCCCTCGAGCAGGGTGCCGGGCCGCGTGCTGACCCGCGACGCCAGGTTCGCCTCGGTCAAGGTCTGCTGGGTCTGGGTGAGCGCACTGGGCAGGTCGACAATCACCGCGCTCAGGCCGGGGTATTGCCGGCAGAACGCCATCGAGTGCAGCCCATGCGACCCGCCCAGGTCGAGCAGCCGGCGGGCGCCCTCTGGGAGGGTGACATTCCTCAGCAGGTCGGGCGACAGGTGCTTGGCGAAGGCGTGCATGTAGCGGGAAAAGATGGGTCCCCAGTGGGGGCGGTCCTGCATCGATTCCCACAGGGTCTTCGCCGGCGCCCCCTTGCGAACCGCGTCGGTCAGGTTGCTCATCAGGGACCACGACTCGGCGGTCCAGAGCAGGCCGGCGGTGTAGTCCACCCCTCCGTTCTCGGTGAACCAACGGGTGGTGTGGGGCGCGTTCGCGAAGCCGGCTTCGCTCAAGGTGAGGTAGCCGACGGCGACGAGGAAGTCGGCGAGGTGCCCGGCGCCGAGCTCACTGGCCCCGAGCGCCTTGGCCAGCTGCGGCGTCGTCAGCGGGCCCCGCGCCAGCGCCTCGAACAGCCCCAGCTGCCCCGCGGAAATAATTGCCGCCGCTTTCATCATCGGCAGGTAGACATCGACCATTGGAAGGTCGGCAGATGCTCCCGGCCATTCGTCTTGTTTCGGCAAAGGCGTGCTACCTCGTGAAAGAGACACCATGAATCCTGCGAACGACCCGACCGCCGGTAGGACCTACCGCTACTACGACCTGATCATGGCCTCTTTCGTTTGCGTGTTGTTGTGCGCAAACCTCGTCGGGGTCAGCAAGGCGGTCGAGATTCATGGCTTCACCTTCGGCGCGGGAAACATCTTCTTCCCGCTCAGCTACCTCTTCGGCGACGTCCTGACCGAGGTCTACGGCTACGCGCGATCCCGCAAGGTGGTGTGGGCGGGCTTCGGAGCGCTCGCTTATGCCTCGTTGATGAGCGCAGTGGTGGTGCACCTGCCCCCCTCTCCGGCGTGGCAGGGGCAGGAGCACCTGGCGGCGGTCTTCGGCTCGACCTGGCGCACCTCGCTCGCTTCGCTGCTTGGCTACGCGTGTGGAGAGTTCGCCAACTCGGTGACCCTCGCGAAGCTGAAGGTGAAGACCGAGGGCCGCTTCCTGTGGGTGCGCACCATCGGCTCGACGATCGTCGGCGAAGCGACCGACACCCTGGTGTTCTACCCGCTCGCGTTCTTCGGCTCCTGGAGCAACGACCTGCTGTTGACGGTGATGATGGGCAACTACGCGCTGAAGGTCGGCTGGGAAGTGCTGGCGACGCCGATCACCTACCGCGTCGTGGCCTTCCTCAAGCGCCGCGAGAACGAGGACTACTTCGACCGGAACACCGACTTCACGCCGTTCTCGCTGAAGACCTGACCGGACACGGCCTTCAGTGGGGCACCGCGGCGCAGGCGCTTCGGCCGAGGGTGGTGACGCAGACGCGGTCGGCGGCGTAGAGCGTCGAGTCCGGTGTGCCGTAGAGCCCACAGGCGCCGCCGGAGGACTCCACCGTCGGTGCGCTGCCCAGGAATGAGGTGAAGGAACAGCTGCTGTGCAGCCCGAAGAGCTCACCCCCGTCAGGGAGGACGAGCCGGGTCTGCACCTGGAGGTACAGCGACGGGTAATCGACGCTGCCGCCGTTCACCCGGGTCACCGCCAGCGCCGGGCTCCAGTCGCGCGCGTCGACGATCTGAAGCGGGAGTTGCTGCGTCAGCCCTGCGGCGATCACCGAGGGGCGCTCGCCCAGGCGAAGCGCGACGAGCGTCGCGAGGTTGGCGCTCGCGGACCCGGAGGGGACCTGGGCCACCAGCGACTCGCTTCCCGGGGCGACCGTGACGGCGCTGTTGCCGACCAGCGCGAGCTCGGAGCCGTCTGGCCCACCGGCGAAGAGGTTGGCGACGACCCAGATGGTCCCTCCCAACTGGTAGCGCGCGGGCAGCGGCTGCTCGCCTTCGCCGAAGTCGATCGCGAGCCGGGTCGCCTGGATGCAGCCGAGATCGATCGCGTCTTCGGTCGCAGTGCCGTCCGCGTCGACGGCCTTGAAGTGAACCGTGAAGGTGCCCGCCGCCGCGCACCGCACCTGCGCCGCCTGGACCTCGCTCGAGGAAGGGGCCGCCGTGAGCTCGAGGCCCGGGTCGGCGGTGAAGGTGAAGCGCGCGCCGGCGGTCCAGCGCTCGTGGCCGATGGTGTGGCCGACCACCGGGATGCGGGGGACGCTGAAGTCAAGCCACGCCCCGACTGCGATGCGATCGAGCTGCCACACCTCGGAGTCGAACCTCAACGCGTGCCGCTTGCCGTTGAGCAGCTGCTGCTGCTCGAAGAGGGCCGCGGGTGCACGCTCGTGCTCCAGGGTTCCGCCGCAGGCGGTGAGGGTCAGAGCAAGGGTCAGGGATGAAAGGCGCATGCCCCGGGTATGCCGGCGGGTGGCGCTCGGACAAACCGGACACCGGGGTTCTCCAGGCTGATTGGTGAGTGGCCGACAACCTTCGGCACCCCGCCGGAGGATCGCCATCGGCCCCATTTGACATAGGGTTACCGGATGCCGCCCATCGACAACAAGAAGCCGGTGCTTTCCCCAGCCCCCCAGCGCATCACGACCGCTCAGACGCCGGCGACCGCGCCCGTGGTTGGGAAGCCTTCAACGCCGGCGCCTGCGTCGGGCTGGGCCCCGCGCGCACCCGTCGAGAGCCCGTCGCGCGGCTCGACCGGCTTCGATGCGCCGGGCCGTGCGCGCGGCGTCGCGACCCCGGTGGCTCCGCCCACCGTCGACGCCCACGCGCAGATCGCCACCGCCTTGAAGTCAGGGCCGATCGGCGCGTCCCGGCTCTCCGCCGAGGTCCTCGCCCTGGCGACCGGAGACGAGCGGGTCGCGGTGCTCAAGGCGTTGACGCCGCCGCCGTCCAACGAGGGGCAGCAGGGCATGAACCAAGGACAAACCGATGAGGCCGCGGTGCTTCGCGTCTTCTCCGCCGCCACCGACGCCGGTCAGCTCGACTACCTCACCACCCGGGTTGACGTCGACACCTTGAGGCTCTCGATGATGGGCGGTCGCCAGCTCGACAAGCAGCGCGCGACGCTCGGCGGTCCAACGCCGGGAGACTGGGGCGGCTACGCGAAGTACCTCGAGGGCGCGACCGGCCAGAAGACCTCGGGGAAGAACAAGCTCGAGTTCCTCATCGACGGCGCCGAGGTGTCGCCGAAAGGGATGGAGATGCTCGCGGGCGCGACCCAGTCGATCAACCTCTCGGTCTTCGAGTTCCAGGCCGATGAGGTCGGCAACAAGGTGGCGGACCTGCTTGGCAAGAAGGCGCAGGAGGGGGTGAAAGTCCGGGTGCTGGTGGACGAGTACGGCACCGAGGGCGCCGACAAGGAAGCCGCCGAGAAGATGATCGCTGGGATGCGGGCCAAGGGCGTGGACGTCATCGTCAACCCGACCAACGTACTCAAGGCGCACCTGGACCATCGCAAGGTCCTGGTGGTCGATGGCGCGCGCGGCTTCACCGGCGGGATGAACATTGGGGAGAACTACCAGCGCAAGTGGCACGACCAGCAGACCCGGGTCGAAGGGCCCGCCGTCTCCAAGCTGCAGGACGCGTTCCTCGCGCACTGGAAGCGGGAGAGCGGAGCCGACCCCGCGCCTGACGAGCTGAAGAAGCTCTACCCGCCGCTCACCGAGGCTTCGGGCGGAGTCGAGACCTACGTCATCCCCCATGAGGGTGACTCGAAGGATCAGAACATCAAGGCCGCGTACCTGCGGGCGATCGGCACCGCACAGACCTCGATCGACGTCGCGACTCCGTACTTCGCGGACAAGGAAGTGATCGCGTCGCTGTGTGACGCGGCCAAGCGCGGCGTCAAGGTGCGGGTGGTGCTGCCGGCGGAGAACGACGTCTCGATTCTCAAGCGCGTCGCCACGGCGGCCTACCCGGATCTGATCAAGTCCGGGGTCGAGGTCTACGAGTACCAGGGGCGCATGGCGCACGAGAAGGTCGCGACCATCGACGGGCAGTGGTCGACCTTCGGCTCATCCAACCTCGACGGCCGGTCGCTGAAGGAGAACGACGAGCTCAACGCGGTGGTGCTCGACCCCGGCGTGGCGAAGGACATCAAGGCGCGGCTGTTCGACGTCGACGTGGCGAAGAGCACCCGCATCACCGAGTCGCACCCGTCGCTGCGGGAGAACCTCGACCGGCTGCTGGGAAAGTTTCTCTAGCCAAGGTCCGCGACCGAGACGTCGTGGGCGCGCCCGAAGCCGGCGACGAGCCGGCCGGAGCGCACCCGAAGCGCGAAGAGCTGAAAGTCGCCGAGGCCGAACGTCACCTCCGCCTCGGGGAACCGGGTCAGATAGACCGCGCGGCCCTCGTCGAAGGCCGGGGTACCGCGCGAAAGCGGCTGCACCTCGACGTCGAGGGTGAGCCGCGGGACCTGCAGCGGGGCGGCGCCTGGGGCGTCGGGGGCGTGGATCAACACCGCCGCCGAGCTGCCCGGGACGAGCCCCCGGGTGTGCCGCGCCAGCGCAGAGGCGTGCACCAGCACCGCGGAGCCGTCGGCGGTGGCTGCGAACGGGAGCAAGCCAAGCACTGGCGCCGCGCCGACCACCACCCCGAGCGTCAGCACCCGGCGCTCGCGGAGCAGGCTGCGCAGCAGCTGGCGTTCTTCGGCGTTCATCGGTCGCGACGGCCGTCGCACCCGCGGAGTCTACGCAGGTTCATTCGGCCCAGGGGCGTGGCGGCAAGGGACGGCGTTGCTGGCAGACGGAGCGCAGCCCCGGCTCTTCGCGGCGGGTCGCGGCGAGCAGCCCTTCGAAGAGCGCGACCCACTGCGTCAGCGTAAGCGCCGCCCATGTCGCCGCCAGGTGTGGGGCCACAAAGGCCCCACGCTGCATGGATCACGCCCGCTTCAGTTCTCTTCCTTCGACGCCGCCTTGAACGAGTCGAGCACCGCCTGCGACGCGCGGGCGAGGTACTTGCCCTTGCGGACGAGGATGCCGATCGGCCGGGTGTAGGTGCCCTCGGCGAACGGCTTGGCGATCAGCGTCCCGGTGGAGATCTCGTGCTGCACCGTGGGAAGCGGCAGCACCGAGACGCCCAGGCCGAGCTCGACGGCGCGCTTGATCGTCTCGACGTTGTCCATCTCCATCGTCGGGTGCAGCTCGAAGCCTTTGTCGCGGAAGAGGCGGTCGATGCCCTTGCGGGTCGGCGCCTCGCGATCGAAGGCGATGAACGGCAGGCCGGCGACGGCGGCGAGGGTG
>JAYVRT010000040.1:0-8950 GCA_043776025.1 Archangiaceae bacterium
TACCGCGCCCACAAGGACGAAGGCTTCACTGTCTTCGCGATCTCGATGGACGAGCCCTCGAGCGCGGGCCTGGTCGCGCCCTACGTGCACGAGAGCGGCTTTGCCTTCGACGTGCTCCTCGACCCCAACGGGAAAGCGGCGAGCCTCTACAACACCCACAAGAGCGCGCCGTACACGGTGATCATCGGGCGGGACGGCACCATCGCCAGCGAGACCTCGGGCTTCGACGCCTCGTCGGTCAAGGCGCTCGAAGACCGCATCGTGACGCTCCTGGCCGCGCAGTCACGATGACGCGGTGCCGGGCGGAGCGTGGGTTCGCGGTCGCCCTGCTGCTGATCGGCGCCGTCGCTTCGGCCCAGACGCCGGCCCCTGACTCCGAGCCGGCGCCCGCTCCGGTGACGCCCCTGGAGCCGGCCCCCTCGGCGGCGGTTCCAGCGCCGGCGGTGGCCGTCGCGGTCACCCCTGAACCGCCACCCCAACCCGCCGCCGCGCCCGAGCGGCCCGCCCGCATTCAGCTCTCCGAGGCGCTGCTGGCCTCGTACCACCTCGACAACGGCAACATCGCGCCCAAGGGCTCGCCCGCGTACGACCCCACGGGCAACAACTACGTCGACTGGCTCAACAAGCTGCAGCTGGACGCCTCGTGGGGAGACTTCACCGCCGCGCTTCGCGTCGACTCGGCCCTGTTCGGCAACACGCCGGTGGCGCTCGCCAGCGACGTCAAGCTGACCCAACTGCTGAAGAACCGGTACGGGAGCCGGGTCGACTTCGAGAAGGTGTTCCTCACCTGGTCCTCGCGCTACCTCGACGTCACCCTCGGAGACACCTACGCCACGTACGGCCGAGGCCTGGTGCTGGCGCTGCGCAAGGTCGATGAGTTCGGCATCGACACCACCGTCCGTGGGCTGAACGCGACTGCCCACGTCGGGGGCTTCACCATCAACGCGCTCGGCGGTTGGAGCAACATCGTCAACGTCGATCCCGCGACGGGCAGGACGGCGCCCGATCCGAACGACGTGATCCTCGGGGCGCGCGCCGAGTACCGGTTCGGGAAGTGGTTCACGCCGGGGTTCGACGTCTCCCACGTCATCTATGCCCAGAACTCGGTGTCGACGGGGACGAACGCGAGCCACGACACCGTGACCTCGCTCTCCGGGACGCTCGAGTTTCCACACCTGGGCAAGTTCGGCAACCTCTACGCCGAGCTCGCGGGGCAGCGCCGGGTGACCTCGGGCACCGAGCTGTGGACCACCGCCTTCTACGCGAGCGGCAGCGCCTACGTCGGACGGCTGACGCTGCTGCTCGAGTTCAAGGACTACCGCGACTACAGCCCAATCCCCACGAGCCTCGACCCGTCGGCGGCGCCCGAGTTCTGGCTCAGCGATTTCTACACCGCCGCGCCGACCCTCGAGCGGGTGCAGCAGTTGGTGCTGAACAACAGCAACATCGCTGGGGCGCACGTTCGCGCCAGCTACAAGGTGAACCCGAACGCCGTGCTCTTCTTCTCGATGGCCGGCTTCGTCGACCGAAGCTACCAGACGGAGATCTACGACCCCTACGCCGGCGCCGAGCTTCGCTGGAATGACGGCGCGTCGCGGGCGTCGTTCTCGGGGGGGTACCGGCGCAACCAATATGCGGCGGGCTCGGTCGACCCCGGGAATCCGTTTCAGACCTCTTGGCACGTCGAGCTGGACGTCAACCAGCACCTCACCGGTCCCTACAGCGTCGAGCTCAACGCCCTCCACCTGGCCCACCGCGACCGCTCGGGCCCGACGTACCTGCCGTACCACTTCGAGGGGCAGGCGTACCTGTCGTTCAAGCGCGCCGAGGACTGGTCGGTGGCGCTCGGCTACGAATACTTCACCTCGCAGCCGGACACGATCCGCAGCAACTACCTCAACGTCGGCGGCTCCTGGCACCCGCTGAAGAACCTGCTGGTGCGGGGCCTGATCGGTGGCCAGCGCGCGGGGATCAAGTGCGTCAACGGGGTCTGCCGCAACTACCCGGGGTTCGACGGCGCGCGCCTCGAAGTCGTGGCCAAGTACTGACGGCTCACGGCGCCTTCGGCTTCTCGAGGCGCTTGTCGAGAAACTGCAGCAGGTCGGCGCCGGTCACCTCCGGCCGTCCGCAGGCCTGGGCGAGCGCGGCCCGGGTGTCGGCCCCTGCCTGGAGCGCGGTGACCGCGATCGCCACCGAACGATCTCCGCCCAGCTCCCGCATCAGCTCGACCATCGCGTAGCTCTGCGAGTACGCGAGCTCGGCGTCGAACGGGCTGGCGAAGGCCTGGAAGCTGCCGTCGAGCGAGGTGAACGGAATCCAGGAGTGGTTGCGGACCATCAGGCGCCAGGTGCCGCGCGGCGCCTGCTGTTGCGCGAAAGACTGGGCGACGCCCTCGTGGAACCACTTCGGAGCCAGCGGCGCGAGCGGCGACAGCTGCGCGTGGAGCGTCTCATGGAGCACCACCTTCTTGTCGACGCCCTGCCCCGGACTGGCGACGACGCGGAGGACGCCGTCGAAGAGCGCGGCGGTCCAGGCGCGGACGCAAGAGACGGCGAGCAGCTCGGAGCGGCTGGGGTAGACGACGACGGTGAGCCGCTGCCGGCGGCGGGTGCAGGTGAAGGCCGCGGCGTCGTCGAGGCCGCGGTCGACCAGGGTGGACAGCTCGTCGGCCTCGCGCTCGGCGATCACTCCCGCGGGCCACAGCAAGGTGATGCCGTCGCGCTCTTCACGGCGATAGCCCCGCTGGATGTCCCGCTGCACCTCGAGGCGGGCGCGCAAGCGCGACGCGCCGGCGACGGGCTGAACCGCGAGGTAGTTGGTCAGGCCGTCGATCGCCTCGTCGAGATCGGCGGTGTCGCGGGTGGCCTCGGCGATCGCGAGGCCGATCGCCGGGTCCGCGGGCAAACGCTGGCGTGCCCGGCGCAGCGCCGCGAGGCGTTCGTCCGGTTGCTCGAGCGCCTGGGCCGCCTGCGCGATCACCACCTGCGGCCACGGCGAGTCGGGGAACCGTGCAGCGGCGTCCTTCGCGTGGGCGAGCACGGCCGCCGGGTCGTGGCTCTTCAGCGCCTCGAGCAGCAGCGCGCTGTCGGCAGGCTCGCCGGCGTCCCAGGTGGCCCGGCGGTGGAGCTCGGCGATCAACAGCCGCGGGAGGGTGAAGTGCGCCTCGAACGACTCGCTGCCCTGTTGGGAGCAGAAGCCGTCGGCGAAGGTGACGTCGGCCGGCCCAGCGTCGAACACGGCAACGGCGGGCGGCGCGGTGGCGTCGGGCGGCTCCACCTCGGGCGCGGGCAGCTCGGGGATCGCGGCGAGCGCGGGCGCCGGCGCCGGAGCCGGGGCGTCGGAACGAAAGTAGAGGAACGCGACGACGAGACCAACGGTCAGGCCTGCCAACATCGCGCGAACTTTCACCGGCCCAGAAGGCTACAACCTCTCCCATGGCGCCGATGGCGAAGTTCTTCGACCCCACGTTGCGAGACAGCGATCTGTTCGCGATGGGCGGGCTCGGCCACCTCGCGCTGGTCTTGATCATGTTCGTGCTGCTGGCCCTGATGATCGGCTTGCGCGGTCGCCTCGGGCCGCTTCGTCGGAGCAACGCCTTCATGATGGGCTCGGCGGCGTTCATTCTTTCGATCGAGGTGTTCTCCTACGCGCTGACGTGGATCTACCCGGTGCGGCACTTCTCGGATCACGTGCCGCTGCACCTGTGCGCCACGATGAAGCTCACGGTGTCGACGCTGATCTTGCTCAAGCGCTACGACCTGGTGAGAGCAATCTCGATCTGGTCGATCGGGGCGGGGTTCATCTCGTTCGCCAACTTGAGCCTCGATGGAGAGAGCTTCGGGAACTTCATGTTCTGGCACTACCTCGCCGGGCACTACTACCTGTTCCTGATGCCGATCTTTCTCTTCCTCACCGGCGACTTCCGCTACGACCTCCGGTTTCACGCTTGGTCGCTGGCGGGGCTGATCGCCTGGTCGCTGGTGATCTTCTTCGTCAACTGGGGCTTCGACTCCAACTTCATGTACTCGGGGCCGCACAACCAGACCCAGGTGCCGTTCATCCCGGCGCGGTTCATGATCTGGCCGATGAACTACTTCTCCTACGTGGGGGTGGGCGTGATCCTCTTGAGCGTGATCTACGTGTTCCTCAAGCTCGGCCAGGAGCGGTTGGAGCGGGACGCCGTACCCAGCGGATCCGGCCGCTGACCGGATCGAGCCGCTGTCACCGGGGCAGTGCCGCGTCAGCTGAAGAAGCCGCCCACGAGCGCTTCGGTCTTTTCCCACAAGGCCTTGGCGACCCCCGCGTCTCCGGCTCGTTCGGAGAATGAAGCCTTGCCGACGTCGCCGCGCATTCCGCCGAGGCCTGTTGGCCCATAGTAGGCGCCGGGCTCGGCGGTGGGGTCGGCAGCCGCGAGCACCAGCGGCCATGCCCCCTTCTCGGCCGACTGCGCGAGGACGGCGTTCGTGACCTTGTAGAGCACGCGGAAGAAGGAGCTTCCTCCGGTCATGCCGACACCGGCCGACTGCAGGTTCGTTGCCGCATAGCCCGGGTGGCACGCGATCGAGACCGCCGCGCTGCCCCGCGCCGCCAGGCGACGTTGCAGCTCGAAGCCGTACATCAGGTTGGCCAGCTTGCTCTGCGAATAGGCGACGGTAGCGTCGTACCGCTTGTTGGCGTTGAGGTCGTCGAGGTCAATCTTGCCGGTCCGGTGGGCGATCGACGAGACGGCCACGACGCGCCCCTTGCTGCGCTCGAGGTGGGCCAGCAGCAGGTGATTGAGCCGAAAGTGCCCGAGGTGGTTGGTCGCGAACTGCAGCTCGAAGCCTTCCGGCGTCCGGACCTCGGGAGTCTGCATCACGCCCCCGTTGTTGATGCAGGCGTCGAGGCGCGGGCACTTTTCGATGATCGCCGACGCGGCCGCCGCGATGCTCTTCGGATCCGTCAGGTCGAGCAGCACGAAGTCCACGTCGGCTTTCGGAACAGCAGCGCGGACCGCGTCGAGGGCAGCGCGCGCCTTGGCCTCGTCCCGCGCGGTGATCACCACCCGCGCGCCCTTGCCGGTCAAGATGCGGGTGGCCTCGAAGCCAAGCCCCCCGTTTCCGCCCGTGACCACGAAGGTCTTTCCCTCGAGCGACGGCAGCGAGTCGGGGGTCCAGCTCACGGCAGCTCCAGGGTCAGGGGCGTCACGAAACCATCGGCGCCCATCGAGAATCGGGGCACAGGGTCGGGCTGTCTCATGGTCGTCATCCGGCAAGGGTAAGGGCCCCTGCACGACTTCACCGCAGTTTTCGCCAATGCATCGTCGGCCGCCGAAGGCCCGTTCACGATCGCGCGGCCTCCACCACTGCCAGCGCCAGCCCTCTGAAGCGCGCCGCGAGCCCCGCTGCCCCAACGGCGCCCGGGGACTCGAGCATCTCCGACAATTGCTCGAGAAACCCGCCGGCGAGGAACCGCGCCGTGGAGCCCTGGCTGGCGACCGGGAGCTTCAGCGCGGCGAGCTCGGCAACCAGCAGCGTCACCAGGACGTCGCGAAAGCGCCACTGCACCTGCTGCCCGCTCTTGCGCCCCACCACCGCGAGGAAAATTCGCTGGTTCTCGAGCGCGTGCGTCAGCAGCGGCTCAGCGAAGGCGAACGGCTTCCCGGACCCGCGCGTGAGCTCAGCCAGCGCGCCCGCCAACTCGTCGAAGCCGCTCAGCAGCAGGTTCTCTTTGTCCGCGTAGTGAACGTAGAAGGTCGAGCGGCCGACGTCGGCGTGCTCGCACACGTCTCGAACGGTGACCGCGTCCCACCCGCGCTCGAGGATGAGGCTCACCAACGACTCGCGAAGGTGGCGCTGCGTGCGGCGCACCCGGCGGTCGGGCTCCTCGTGTTGCTGGACACTCGGGCCCGGGTGTCTGTTTGCGGACAGGCGCGGCCGGGTGTCGGTGCCGACTTTGAGACGAGTGACCATAAATAGACACTATGACCATCAACGCAAACGCGCCAACCAACCCCGCGGCGGTCTTGAGCGGAGTGACCCGGCGCTACACCGCCGGTGCGCGGGAGTTCACCGCGCTCTCGCACGTCGACCTCAAGCTCGAGGCGGGCGAGCACCTGGCGATCGTCGGGCGGTCGGGGAGCGGGAAATCGACGTTGCTCAACATGCTCACCGGCATCGACCGCCCAACCTCGGGAAGCGTGCACATCGCCGGCGTCGACCTCGGCGCCCTGACCGAGGCTGGCCTCGCGTCGTTCCGGGGCCGGCACATCGGCATCGTCTTTCAGTTCTTCCAGCTCATCCCGACGCTCAGCGTCCGGGAGAACGTTCTGCTGGCGATGGAGCTGGTGGGGGCGATTGCCCCTGCCGACCGCGCTGGCCGCGCCGAGCAGTTGTTGAGCCAGGTCGGCATCACGGCCCACGCCGACAAGCTGCCCTCGGCCCTCTCGGGAGGCGAACAGCAGCGCGCGGCGATCGCGCGCGCACTGGCCAATGATCCGCCACTGATCGTCGCCGACGAGCCGACCGGAAACCTCGACAGCCAGACCGCCGCGGCGGTGAGCGAGCTGCTGCGCGGGCTCACCCGAGCGGGGAAGACGGTGGTGGTGGTGACGCACGACCCAGCGGTCGCCGCCGGCTGCGACCGCATTGTCGAGCTGGTCGACGGGAAGGCGTCGTGAGGCTGCAATGGACGCTGTCGATGCGCGAGCTGAGGTTGCACCCGCAGCGGACGCTGCTGGTGGTCACCGCGCTGGTGCTGGGCGTTTGGGGCGTGGGCACGCCGCTGCTGTCGTGGCTGCTGCTCGAGCCTGACCTCGCGGCTAACTTCCAGCGCACGCGACCAGCGCACGTCGTCTTCACCTCAGACGACTTCGGCTACCTCGACCTGGCGGCCTTCGTCGCCCGCCCCGAGGTCGAGTCCGCGGTGCTCAGGGACTTCTCGCTTCACCGGATCGAGGTGAAGCCCGACACCTGGCTGCCGCTGTATCTCTACGGCGTCGACCGGTTCGAGGCCAGCCCGCTGGCAAAGCTCACTCACCAGCGCGGCGCGAGCGTGCCTCCACCGGGGACGATGCTGGTGGAACGCGATGGTCTGCGGGTGGCTTCATTCACACTTGGCGACGCGCCCCGCATTCGGGTGGGGGGGCACCTGACCACGGTGCCGATCAGTGGGATCACCTTCGACGCCAGCCAGGCGCCCGCGACGCAGGACGCGTTCATCTACGCCTATGCCGATCGCCCGACCTGGGCGGCGTTGAGTGGGCTGCGGTCGGGCCGGCGGCTGCTGGTGCGGCTGAAGGGCGTGCACTCGGCCGAGGATGTGCAGCGCGTGGCCGCCGACCTCGCCCGGGTGCTCGGGGCGTCCGGGGTGGGAGTGCAAGCGACCGAGGTGCCGCGCTTCGAGCAGCACCCACACCAGTGGCAGCTCAACACCCTGCTCGCCCTGATCAGCGCCATCGGGGCCCTGTCGTTCGCAATGGCCGCGGTGCTCGTCTCACAGTTGATGCGCGCTGTGCTCGCAGGCCAGGTGCGGCAAATCGGCGTCCTCAAGGCGCTCGGAGCGACCCGCGGCCAGGTGCTGCGGATCGCGGTGATGAGCTCGGCGGCGATGGGCGCGGCCGCCGGGCTGGTGGGCGTCCCCCTGGCGGCAGTCTCGGCGCGGCTCTTCTCCGCCTTCGTCGCGAGGACGCTGAACTTCGATCTGCTGACCGCGGGCGTCTCCCACGGCGCGCTCTACGGGCTGATCGCCTCCAGCCTGGTGCTCCCGCTGGTCTTCTCGATGCCCACGCTGCTTCGGGGGACCCGGCTGTCGGTGCTGGAAGCGCTGCGCGACTTTGGGGCGGTGAAGGCGACCCGGGCAACCTTCGCCAGGAGGTCGTCGTGGCCTTCGCTGTGGGTCCTCGCCCGGCGAAACGTGCTGCGCGACCGGAGCCGGCTGACGGCGACGTTGCTGTCGATGGCGGTCGGGGTGGCCATCTTCGCGACTGGCTTCAACGTCAGACAGTCGCTGTGGGAGTTGCTGTCGAACGTGAGCCACGAGAATGGGTACGACGTTCAAGTGGTGCTCGAGGCGCCGATGCCGCGCGACGAGGCGCTGCGGCCCTTCGCGGCAGTGGCCAACGTCGCGCGGGTCGAGACCTGGAGCGGGGGCCAGGGTGAGGTGCAGTCCCGCCTGGTCTCCACAAGTCAGGGCGTCGGCGTGGTGGCGCTCCCGCGCGAGAGTGGGCTGTTGCGATTGAGCCTCACCTCGGGGCGGTGGCTCCAGCCGTCACCGGACCTCGAGGTGGTGCTGAACCAACAAGCGTGGCTCTCGTACGGAAAGCCGGCGGTGGGTGCTCGCTTCGACGTCGTGATTGGGGACCACTCAGCGCAGGCCGTGCTGGTGGGCCTGGCGCGCCAGTTCGACAAATCGAAGCTGTATGTCGACCAGGCCGACTTTGATCTGCGCTTCAACCCGAGTCACCGGGTGACCACGCTGCTCTTCGTGGCGGACCGCGGCGGCTACGACCAGGTGCTGGCGCTCAAGCGCGAGCTCGAACACGCCGTGGCCAGCTCCGCGCTCCCGGTCCTCTACGTGATGTCGCACGCGGAGCGGGTGCGCATCATCTACGAGCACCTGAACATCATTCTCGTCGCGCTGATGCTGCTGTCGTTCCTGGTGCTGATCGTGAGCGCCATCGGCAACGCGTCGGCGGTGAGCGTCGACGTCCTGCAGCGCACGCGGGAACTGGCAGTGATGCGTGCCATCGGAGCAACGCCACGGATCCTCTCGCGGCTGCTGCGGCTGGAAGGACTGATCGTCAGCGCCCTCGGCATCGACTCGGCCTCGGGGTCGCGGTGCCGCTGACGGTCGTCGCGACGCGGTTCTTCGGGGCCCCAGAGTTCGTGCCGAGGCATCCGCTCAAATTCGTGGCAAATGAGGTCTCCTCGACGAACAGCCAGATCGCGCCGAGCCGCAACCGGTGCTGCCA
>JAYVRT010000041.1:0-2693 GCA_043776025.1 Archangiaceae bacterium
GACGGTGACGGCTGACGGCACGCCGGTGGTCGAGAAGGGCGAGCTGAAGGTCAAGGAGTAGCGGAGCCCAGAAACCGCGGGGTCGGCTAGACTGGCCCGATGAGTTCAGCGGAAGAACGGGCGGCTGCCAGGGCGTCGTGGCCGGGCCTCAAGACGACCCTCTCAGCGGCGCCCGGCGCCGAAGACGTGAGCGCGACCACGACCCCGGAGGAGCGCATCGCGATGATGTGGGAGCTGACGCGAGGCGCGTGGTCGCTCAGCGGGCTGCCGTTCCCCGACTACACGCGCGCCAACATGCCGGGCCGAATGATTCGTCGCGGCGAGCAATGAGCGTCGAGGCCGGGCTCAACCCAGACTTTCTCGATCTGCTCGAGGCCTTCACGAAGGCCCGGGTCGAGTTCATCGTGGTCGGCGCCCATGCCTTGGCGGCCCAGGGTGTGATTCGCGCGACGGGCGATCTCGACGTCTGGGTTCGTCCGTCTGCGGAGAACGCGACGCGCGTCGTCACGGCCCTCCTGGCGTTCGGCGCGCCGCTTGCCCAACACGGGGTGACGGCCACGGACTTCGAGCAGGCAGGCAGCGTCTACCAGATGGGCCTTCCTCCTCGGCGCATCGACGTGCTCACCCAAATCAGCGGAGTCGATTTCGGCGAGGCGTGGCCCGACCGCACGTTCGTCTCGCTCCGAGGCGCTCCGGTTGCCTTTCTGGGCCGAGAGGCGCTGCTGAAGAACAAGCGGGCCGCTGCGCGCCCGAAGGATCTGGTGGACGTCGAGCTGCTCGAGCGCCAGGGTCGTTAGCGGCGGCTTGACCACCGGAGCGTAACTTCAAATCGCCAGCAGCGCGTCGTCGAACCCGGTCGCGCTGAGCTCTTCGGCGAAGGGCGCCTGGCCCTCACCCAGCCGCGCCACGACGCGCGCACGCTCGGCGCTGATGCGCTGCTCGAGGTCGCGGCGCAGGCCGAGCGCGAAGAGCAATTCGTTCGAGTGCGCCAGCGGGGCGATGCTGAACTGGAGCATGCGGTCATAGAGGTTGACGCTCGCGCCCAGGCCCTTGCCGAAGTTGTAGTGGCGCTCGAAGTAGAGGCCCTTGCTGGCGGGCTTTCCTTCGACGTCGAGGTGCGACTCGAACCGCGTGTGACCGATGAAGATCAACGCCGCCCAGGCGCCGCCCTGCACCACCGCGGCGAGCGCGAGGAGCGGCAACGTCGGCAGCTGGTGACTGAGCCACGCGGCCGCGGCCCACTCGACGAGAAGGCCGAGGCCAAACGCCAGCGCGCCCTGCCAGTTGGCGAGCGCGAGCATCGCGACGGAAGCGATGAGCAGCGGCAACACGAGCACGGGCACCAGGACCTGCAACGCGAGCATCGCGGAGAAGTAGACGAGGGGCGAGGCGAGCTGGTGCACCAGGCGATTGCGGTGATCCTGGTGGAAGGCGGTGTAGAGGGCGAGGTGCTGCACGATGGGGAGCCGGTTCATGCGGGACCGTCTTCGCAAGGGCGAGGCCACGCGAACCGCGCGGAAGGTGGATGGGTCTTGCGTTCGAGGTGTGCAGGTCTCGACACACCTGTGAAAAGTGAAGGAACAAAAGTGAGCACGCGAAGAAATGAGCTCTACCCGCTTGGGTTCTTCGGGCTCCTCTTCGTCAACACGCTCTTCAACCAGTCGATCGTCTTCTCTCACTCGAGCGGCAGCGGCACGGGCGCGCTGTTGCTTTCGGGCTTCGTGCTGCAGGGGCTCGCCAACCCGGCGGTCGGCTCTGACTGGGTTCGACGGCGCTTCGGGAGTCGGCGGCTCGTGTTCGTCCTCTCTGCGCCCGCGCTGCTGCTGGTCGACGCCGCGCTGTGGTGGCCCGGCGCGCCCATGGTGTTGGCGCCGCTCTACTGCTTCGCGTACGCGGCGGTGACGCAGCCGTACCTCGCGCTGCTGCCCGCGGTGGCCCGTGACGAGAAGACGCGGCTGCGCTTCACGCTCGTGGGCGCTCTCTGCGCGCTGCTCGCGGCAGCGGCGGCGCTTCTGCTCGGCCCGGCGGTGATCGCCCGGTTCGGGTTTGAGGGGCTGGCCACCATCGGCTGGTGGTCGCGCTGATCGTTCCTTTGCTGATCGTGAAGGAAGCTCCGCTCGACGGCACGGTGAAGGGCGCCGACCGTGGGCTCTTTGCGCATCTGAGGGAGCTGCTCTCCCAGCCGGGCGTCGCGCGCTTCGTGGGGACCAACCTGTTGCTGTCCGCGACGATGATGATCCTGGTGGTGAGCTCGCCCTTCGTCGCGCGGGCGCTCCTCGGCGGCGGACACGACTTCACGCAGTGGCTCAACAGCGCACTGGTGGCCGGCATGCTGCTCTCGGTCGCGCTGCTCGGCGTCGTGGGCAGACGCGTCGAGCCCTCGTTGCTCTTCCGGCTGGGCGCGATCGCCGGGGCGGTGGTGCTCGCGGTGCTCACGGGCGGCAGCGTCGTGGGCGGCGCGCCGAGGTGGCTGTGGCTGGTGGGCTTCGGGCTGATCGGTTACCTCGCGTTGTCGACGATGGCGCTGCCCTCGCTGATCGTCGCCAAGCTCGCCACGCAGGACGGGAAGGGGCGCGAGGGCCTCTTCTTCTCTCTCAACGGCGGAGCGACTGCGTTCGGCAACGCCCTCGGCGCGTTCCTCGCGTCGAGCTTGCTGGGGCTGAGTACGAGCGCGACGGATCCCCGTGGGGTTC
>JAYVRT010000042.1:0-2690 GCA_043776025.1 Archangiaceae bacterium
GAGGGCCGCGGGCTTCCTCTTCCTGATCATCGGGGCCTGGGTGCTCTACGGCGCGTTCAGCTCGCCTGCGCAGCCCGCCGCGAGCTGATCAACGCCGCCTGCCGGCGCACCACCGGCTCGTCGTCCCGCAGGCGCTTCTCCGCGATCTCCCAGGCGCGCTCCGGCGAGCGCTGCTCGAGCACCACCAGGCTGATCTCCCGGACCACCGAGCTGCTGTCGGTCGCCCCCAGGGCCACCATCTCCGTCAGCTGCGCCGGCGGCTCGCCCACCAGCGACAGGCACCAGACGGCGCAGGCGCGGACCCAGGCGGTCTCGTCGCGGCACAGATCGATCAGCACCTCGCCGGGGGCCTTCTTCGGCAGGCTGAAGAGGGTGGCGACCAGCTTGAGCCGGTCGGCCCGGGGGAGATCGTCGAGCAGGGGTAGAAACTGCCGCTTCAGCTCGCGCCCCAACAGGTTGTCGAGCAGTTCAACCGCGTTTGCACGGCGGCGCGGAGCGTCCTGCGCCGCGGCGTCGTGGATGCCGGCGTAGATCTGCTCCATGTCCGACTCGGGGTAGAGCACCGCGAGCAAGAGGAAGATCCGCCGCTCGATCTGGCTGACCTTCTCCACCATCGCCGAGGCGAGCAGCGCCCGGGCCGCCGGCTCCCCGGACCGCGGGGTGTCGACCGTCGGGCCGACCAGCGACAGCCCGAGGGTCTCCGACTGGTTCAGCGTCAGGTACGCGCGCTCGAGCTCAGCCTGCAGCGCCTTCTCCACCGGGCGGCGATCGGCGAGCAGCAGCCGGCGGCCCCGCACCGCGCGGGCGAGCGCACGGTACATGCGGGCGCGCAGCTCCTCGTCGGGCTCCTCGAGATGGCTGGCGATCACGTCGAGCGAGTCGGTGGTGGCGAGGCGGCGGAGCACCCGCGAGACCGCGCGGCGAATCGAGGCGTCCTCCAGCGAGTTGGCGAGCACCTTCGACAGCGTGGGGATCACCGTCGGCCCGAAGGCGGTCAGCGCGGTCACCGCCTCGTGGGTCGTCTCGATCGACTGGGTCCGGTAGATCAGGGGGATCACGAACTCCGGGCTCTTGAGCACGCCGGCGGCGTTGATCGCCTGGCGGCGGACGCGCGGCTCGGAGTCGTTCATCAACTGCAGCACCGGCTGGTAGAAGTTGCGCACCCCGACCGCGCCCAACACCCGCGCCGCGTGCTCGCGCATCACCGGCTCGGCGTTGTCGATCAGCGTCTTGAGCGCCTCGGCGGCGACGAGCACCCCGTCGAGGCCGCCGTACTTGATCATCCCCGTCACCGCGGCGCCGCGGATCCGCGGGTCGGCGTCGGCGAGGAACGGGCGCACGCTGCGCACCGCCTTGTCCCGGCCGATGGCGCAGAAGGCGTCGATCGCCGCCGCCCGTACCGCGGGGTCCTTGTCTTCGAAGCGGCGGAACACCGAGTTGGCGAAGCGCATCGTCTGCCGGCGCGCGTAGTACTCGCAGGCCGCGGTGCGCACCTCGGGGGAAGGGTGCTCGAGCAACAGTTCGACCCGGTGATCGAGCTGGATGTTGTCGAGGTGGGGCAGCAGCAGCAGCGCGTTGAGCACCTCGCGGGGGTCGGCTCTCTCCAGCGCCTTGACCAGGACGCTGTTGGTCGACCCGTCGATCACCCGGTGGCGGGCCGACTCGAGGTCGAGCCGCTTGCTCTTGAGGTTGTCGACCAGCGACTTGATGTAGTGCGCCCGCAGCTTCAGCACCACCGCGATCCACGCCGCGCACAGCGACAGCGAGAGGTAGGCGACGTGGTGCGGCTCGACCTTGAACCAATGCTTGTACCCAGCCAGAGACAGACCGGCGAGGGCGATCGCGGACGGCTTGACCACGGTGTCGATGAAGGCCTTCGCCTGGATCCGCGCCTGCGCCGGCACCGGCAGGTAGAGGATCTGGGTGGTGGCGTCGTTGATCGAGTAGCGGAAGAGGGTGTCGGCGCCCTTCGCCATCGACGCCGCCCAGAGCACGGCGAAGATCACCAGGGCCAGGTTGCCGACCGCGAGGGAGATCGGGAGCACCGCCAGCGCTCCGACGACGCCGGCGCGGTTGAGCAGCTTGCTCGTGCCGAACAGCTGCAGGCCGAGCGCGAGCACGCCGACCGCGGCGGAGAAGTAGCTGAAGAACGCCGCCAGCTCGTTAAGCTTGTAGGTGTTGCTGGCGATTACCTTGAACTGGAAATCGACCAGGGTGGTGGTGAAGAACGTCACCGCCGCCAGCATCGCGACTGTGCGCAGGTGGGGCGACTGGATCACCTTCGCCGCGCCGCCGCTGCGCTTGGCCGCGCTCGGCTTCCCGCTGGCCGCCTTGGCGAAGAGCCGCTGTTTGCCGAGCACGCCGCCGGCGAAGCTCGCCGCTCCGGCGCCCGCCATCAGGCTGGTGCAGAACAGCAGCAGCGCCGGCGCACCGAACGCGACCGAGATCTTCGCGCCCGCAAGGCCCGCGATGATGTTCGCCCCGGTGCCCCCAGCGCCGATCAGCCCGTAGAGCCGCTTGGCTTCGCGGGCGTTGAACAGCTCGTTCGCCAGGGTCCAGAACTGCACCAGGGCCAGCGCGCCCATCACTTCGACGTAGATGTAGAGCGCGGTGTAGACCCAGCCCGCGTGGCTCTTCTCCGCGACCCAGAAGCCGGCGAAGGTGAGGGCGAAGAGCGTCGCCGTCCCCAC
>JAYVRT010000043.1:0-2689 GCA_043776025.1 Archangiaceae bacterium
CCGAACCTGACCGCGCGGGGCCGTGAGCTGAACCGCCGCGTCGAGTTCATCATCAGCGAGAGGTAGTCATGGCCCGAGTCGGCTTGTGGGTGCTCACGGTGCTGGTCGCACTGCTGGGCGAGGGGTGCTCACCGCCGTGTGGCACCCCCTCCAACCCATGCGTGGTGGTGGTGAAGGACCCTCCGCAGGTCTTCCTCACCGCGCCGGAGACGAACCAGATCGGCACCGAGTTGAAGCTGCGGGCCAACGTGGTCGGCTGCGTGAAGATCACCCAGATCCAGATCCTCCAGGGGAAGACCTTCCTCTATGCGATCGACAACCCCACCAAGGTCCCGGTGGAGATCTCGCTGCCGCCGTCGATCTTCAACAACCTCTACCAGTCGGTGGGGATCGCCGCGAACCTGTCGCTCGTCGCCAAGGGCGTCTGCGACGACGCGCGCACCAACACCTCGACGCCGGTGGGGGTGAAGTTCTTCCCGGTGGCGAGCGTGACCCTGCCCGCGGCCGGCAACGCGCTCGCGCTGCCCGATGTCTTCGTCGCCGAGGGCGGCGTCCCCGGCATCCCCACCACTTTCGTCGGCTGCGTCACCACCACCACTGGCATCGGGCTGGCCCGCTTCGACACCCTGGGGAACGCGATCAACGCCAACCTCAACCTGCCCTTCCCCTGCAGCTACAACTCGGTCATCAGCGAGCGAAACCCAGCCACCGGTTACCGCTGGCTGCTTCAGCAGCAGGTCGGCGTCTTCAGCTTCAACTCCCTGGGCGCTCAGCAGTCGCTCGACATCGAGGCCTACGCCAAGGGCGACTACAACCAGATGGCCATCGGCCCCGACGGCGACGCGATCGTCTGGGACAGCAAGGCCGTCGGCAGCGTCCAGAACAACCTCTTCCGGCTCAGCAAGTCCGGGGGCGCGGCCGAGCTGCCGATGTGGGGCGCGAAGGCGACGGGGATCATGGCGGGCACCCCGGTGGTCAGCCAGAACGAGATCTACCTCATCATGTGGGCCGGCTCGCTCGGCAGTGGCGCGGGCAACATGCTGGTGCAGAAGTTCAACTACACCACCGGCGCTTTCATTGGCGAGAAGGTGATGGCGAGCATCGAGTACGACAACCTCTCGACGCCGACGATCCCTCCGGCGACCTTCAGCGCCGACGGCCTGCTGGTCTTCTTCGCGTTCCAGAACACCGGCGGGGCCCACAACACCTCGGGCGTCGTCGCGTGCGCCAGCAACTCCGCCGCTGGCTGCAACGCAGGGGTCAACGGCGGCGCGAAGTGGGTCAGCCCGCTCTTCGACGAGGTGATCGCGGCGGCGGTGCCGTTCTCCAACGGCTCGATGATCGCGGCGATCGGGCAGAAGCACACGTACTTCCTGTCGGCGGTCGATGGCTCGGTGATCAACCAGTACATGAAGCCGATCGCGCCCGACGGAGACCTGGTCACGATGTCGGTGCAGCCGGGCGCCGGCACTGACTTCTACCTGATGAACGGACCCCAGACGCTCAGCTACCCCACCGAGATCGTCGCCGTCGACAGCCCTGCCGAGGGCGAGCTGTGGCGGGTGCAGATCTCCGGGGGCGACGCGCCGTCGTCGGCGGTCAACCTCGCGATCGACGACAACAAGACGCTGTGGCTGCGCATCGGGCAGAACCAGGTGAAGCCACTGACGCTGAGCCAGTACCGGATGGTGAAGGGCGCGAACAAGCCGTAGCGGTGCGGTGGGGTTTCGCGCCAGCGCGCGAAGCAGGCGACCTGGCACCGGTGGCGATGGGCTTAGGAGCAGGCGGGTGCAATCGACGCTGCTGAAGCTCGGTGCTCGCGGTCGTCCGACGTCAGACCGCTCGCGGAGACTGGACCTCGTGCGGATGCTGCGGCGGCGCCCGGGTTGCGTCACCCGGCTGGGCCGGGTCAACGAAGCGGCGGTGAGTCAACCCCCGTCGGGCGTCTTTGCCAGTTTGGGGCAGCTCGCCGAAAAAGGTCCGGATTCCGAACCAAATTCGCCAGGCTTCTCAGATCCGACCTTCCAGCCTGCGGCGAGTCTTCCGAACCGCCTTGTCGGCAGCGACGGCGCGGTGGAGCGGCCAAGCCACTGGCTACCCGAACGGCCCGACGATCACAGAGCCAGGCCCACTGACCCCTTTTCCGTGCCGCCCGCCTTCGCGATCGTTCGACCACCGCGCCGCGCAAGGCTCGCCGCGGCCACGCCCGCGGTCGATCACTGCCCGCGTCACTTCGACTCGGGCGGCGCGGCGACCACTGGCACCAGCGGATCCGTGACGGGCCCGTCGATCAGGTATTCGGCTTCGACTTCGAGCAGGCGGCGCGGGGCGCCCGCCTTCGGGCTGAAGCGCTCGACGTGGACCCGTGCCGGTCCACTGCGAGAGGCCGGCGGCGACGCAACGCGGCGAGACAGGACGAGATTTGACGAATCCCACAGGCCAATGATCGGCATGCCGGGCAGGTGTGCAAGGCAAACGCCACTTTGCGCCTTCCTGTTGTCGCGCAGTTGGCCCACGGAACCGGGTCCTTCAAGCGCAATTGGTCACGACAGGTTCGCGCACCTGGAGCCGCGAAACGTCAAACGGTCTTTACTCTGCGGGCGACCAGCAATGCCTCGACGTTTCCAGCCGGCCCGGGCACCGACGAGTCGATCACCCCTTGCACCTCGAGGCCGGCGGCGCGCACCAC
>JAYVRT010000044.1:0-8937 GCA_043776025.1 Archangiaceae bacterium
CAACGACGTCAAGGCGGCGATGCAGCAGATGAAGGCGGGGATCACCGTCCCGCTGTTGGGCAACGACCGGGTGATCGGCTTCTTGAACCTCTGGGACGAACGGGTCCCCGAGGCCTTCGCCTCCGACGAGATCGCGCTGATCCTCGAGCTCGCCGAGCACCTGGCGACAGTGGTCGAGAACTCGAAGCTGTACGAGCGGATGCGCGAGCGCGATCGGCTCGCCGCGCTGGGCGAGATGTCCGCCGGCCTCGCCCACGAGATCCGCAACCCGCTGGGGGCGATCAAGGGCGCGGCCCAGTGCCTCGACCCGAAGCGGCTTCCCGGCGAAGACGGGGAGTTCCTCGAGGTGATCGTCGAGGAGGTGAACCGGCTCAATGGCGTGGTCACCGCGTTCCTCGACTACTCCCGCCCGCTCAAGCAGAGCTTCGGCCCCACCGATCTCAACGAGGTGGTCACCCGCACCGCGCGCCTGATCCAGAACGATCTGCCGCCGCACATCACCCTCAAGGTCGAGCTCGGCGAGGCGCTTCAGAAGATCGACGGCGATGCCGAGCAGCTGAAGCAGGTGTTGATCAACCTGGTGCAGAACGCCCGGCAGGCGCTGGGCGAGAAGCCGGGTGAGATCTCGGTGAAGACGCTCAGGCCCGAGCGCTTCGGAGAGTTCCGCGGCTCGGACTTCATCGAGATCCACGTCGCCGACAACGGGCCGGGCATCCCCGTCGATCAGCAGCTGCACATCTTCGTCCCGTTCTTCACCACCAAGCAGAAGGGCACCGGCCTGGGCCTGGCGATCTGCCAGCGGATCGTGAAGAACCACGGGGGCTCGATCGTGGTGCAGAGCAAGGTCTCGGAAGGCACGACCTTCGTGATCCGGCTCCCGACGCTGCCCACCGAGGCCCTGCCGGCAGAGACGCCGCTGCCGGAAGGCACCCCGCTGCCGGGCACGGTGCAGGCGCCGCTGCCGAAGGCCGAGGCCTCCACCGACGCGCCCGACCGGCCGTCCCGCAAAGACAAGAAGAAGCGCCGCGCTGGCTAGATCTACAGGGTGATCGCGCGCCGGCGCACCGAGAACTCGAGCGTCTCGGCGCCGCGCCTGATCGTCAGCTTCACCACCGAGCCCGCCGGCCCCTGGATCTGCTTCACCGTGTTCTCCACCGGAACCGCCGCGGGCGCGGAGTCGACGAGGATGATCTGATCGCCCGCCTGCAACCCGGCCGATTCGGCGGGGCTGCCCTCGTAGACCTGGGCGATGAAGACCCGCGACGGGTCGCCCTGCAGCTGCATCCCCACCCCCTCGTACTCGAGGATCCGCTCGCCCTGCGGCGGAGACTTACCCGGCTGCATCAGCAGCTCGACGCGCACCGTGCCGTCGCGGCTGCCGGGCACCATCTGCCAGACCGGGTTGTAGAGCGGGTGCCTCACCTCGAGGGTTGCCGCGAGCGCGACCGCGGGAGCGTAGAACTCGCCATTACCGTCGGTGACGCCGGCGCTGGTGCGGCCCATGAAGCGGAACTGCTGCCCCGGAGGCCCGCCGAGCCTCAAGATCGACACCTGGGCGCCACGAATTGGCAGCCGGGAGACGGCGTCGCGCACCACGCCCCTGAGCGGCACCGCCGGGTTCAGCTGCAGCCGGACCTCGGCCTCTGAGGTTCTCACCTCGGCCAGCTGCGGCGTCGCGTCGGCGTAGCCGTTGGCCGTGGCCTCGACGCGCCACGCACCCGCGGGGAGCTCGAGCGAGAAGGTCCCGCTCGGGCTGAGCACCGGGAAGCGCCGCACCAGGCCTCCCGACTGCGGCACCAGCGTCAGCGAGAAGTCGGTGACTGCGCCGCCTCGGTCGTCCTGCACCGTCACCTTCAAGCGGCCCTTCGCCAGGGTGAGCACGAGATCGGTGGTGCCCGCCGTCGCCCGCGCCGCCGCGCTGCCCTGCTCGCCTTCGGCCTCGACCAGCAGCACGCCGGTGCCGACGCCCTCGAAGCGGAACGCGCCCTGCGCATCGGTGAGGGTGTTCGCCGCCTCGCCTGCCCAATCACCGGAGCGCCAGCGGACGCGCACGCCCGCCGCCTTCGGCTCCACGTGGCCGGCGAGCGCCGCCCCTCCGGAGATGTCGACGTTCCAGCTTTGGCCCTCACCGCTCTGCTCATACGGCCCGGTCTGGGTGCTCAGCGCGCCGCGGCGAACTTGAACGAGGTAGCGCCCGACCGGCACCCGCTCGAAGTGAAACTGCGCCGACGGGCCGCTGGTGGTCACCGCCGCCACCTCGGATGAGCGCGAGTCGAACAGCGTCAGCGTCGCGCCGGGCAACGGCTGGCCGTCGAGGCGCACCAGGCCGTCGACCCCGAGCGTCTCTCCTGCCTCGAGGTCGACTCCCTCGCGGTCCTCGCCGGCCTCCACCCGGATGTGCGGCCCCTGGATCCGCGTGCCGTCGGGCAGCTGGCCCATCACCCGCAACAGGCCGGGGCTGACCGCGAGCTTCCAGGCCCCGGCCGGGCCCGAGACGGTGGGCCCCAGGGTGCTCCCGACGCGCGACCCGATCAGCCGCTCGGCCCAGACCGTGGCGCCAGCGACCGCGAGCCCCTGCTTCTTCACCAGGCCCGACACCGAGCTCGCCGGGTCGAGCGAGATCTCGAACCCGGTGTGCGCCCGCGCCGACTCGAGAGAGATCCACTCGAGGCGCGAGAGGTGGCCCGCGGCGCTGGCCTCGATCCACGTCTGACCCGCGGGCAGCCCGTGGAGCGTGAAGCGCCCGTCGTGATCGCTGGTGCCCGAGCCCCCGGAAGTGACCAGCTGCGCACCGGCGATCGCCTGGCGCGTCTGGCTGTCGACCACCCGGCCAGCGACGGCGGCGCTGGGCAGCAGCTCGAGGATCACGCCATTGCGGCGCTCCGCTGGCGCGAGGACGAGCGGGCCGACCAGCGCCGACGCCTCATCGTCGAGCGCCGCCGAGAGCCAGCTCTCTCCTGGCTCGAGGCCCTCGAGGGCAAACGCACCGTTGGCGTCGGTGAGGATGGTGGTCACCCCCGCGCCCCGGAAGGTCACCCGCGCGCCAACCACCCCTGCGCCGCGCCGGACCACCCGGCCCCCGATCCCCGCGCCGTTGGACGTGGCGGCAACGGTGGCGGCCTCGACCTTCACTGGCCGAACCTGGGCAGCGGGCACCGGGTCGACCGCCGCCGGCTCCTCGCCCCAGAGCAGCAGCCAGCCGGCCCACCCAGCGAGGATCAACACCGCGGCGATGGCGACTGCGCGCTTCACGGCGCCTTCTCTACTTCTTCACCGGCCCGATCGGCTCGTCGTCTTCGAGAATCAACATCTCGTCGAGCAGCTCCTCGTCCTTGGCGTCGTCGATGTCCAGCTCGAAGACCTCGAGCTCGACCCCGGGGACGACCGGAGGCGGAGCCGATGGCTTGGGAGCGGGAACAGGCGCGGGCCTCGCAGCCGCCAAAGGCTTGGGAGGGGGCACCGCTGGAGCGCCCAGCGGCCGGGTCGCCCCGGACGGGTGGGTGGGGGCCGACGGCCGCGGTTTCTTCACCGCGGCGGCCGTACCGGTGACCGGCGCCTTTGCGACCGCGGGTGCCGCGCCCGTCGTCGGCTTCGCCCCGCCCTTCTTCAGCACCGCGATCTCCAGCTCCTGCTCGTGAAGCTTGCGCAGCATCGCCTCGAGGCGGGCGTCGCGATCGACCACCACCTCCTGGGAAGCGACGAGCTGGGCGGCGAGATCGGCGGCGCCGGGGCTCAACGACTCGGTGGGTTGGCGCCGTTCGAGGCGCTCGATCTCGTTCGCGAGGCGTTCCCGCTCGGCCTCGAGCATCTGGGATTCGGTCTTCGCCTCGGTCAGCTCCTCCTTGAGCCGGGGGACATCTCGCGCCGCGCCGCGGACGTGCTCGAACTGATCGGCCAGCTCGCTGTACTTGGCCCGCAGCGCCAGCAGCAGCGCCTCTGCCTGCCGCCTCCCGGAGAGCGCCGACTCGAGCTCGGAGGTCGAGCCCTGCGCCGTGCCCCGCAGCCCGTTGAGCTCGACCTCGAGCGCCTGCGAGCGATCACGGGCCTGGGCCAGCGCCTCGTCCGCCAGCCGGCGCTCCTCGGTGGCCTTCGCCAGGGCGTCATCGATCTCGCGCCGGGCCGCGGTGAGCTTCTGCAGCTCGGCGGCCAGCTCGTCTTTCGCCGACTTCACCCGCGGCAGCTCGGCCTCGAGCTCGTCGCGGCGAGCCTGGATCTTCGGCACCTCGGCTTCGGTCTGGTGGAGGCGCTCGCGCAGCGTCAGCAGCTCCGCCTCAATCCGAACCCGGGCCTCGGCGGCGGACTTGCTCTCTCCACCCGCGGTCGCGAGCGACGCCCGCTGGGCCGCCGCCTCGGCGCGAAGGTGCTCGAGCTCCTTCTGCATCTGGCTCTTGCCGGCCTGGTGCCCGCGGGCCTCGGACTGGGCGCGGTCGACCTGCCCGCGCCACTTGTCGCGCTCTTCCTTGACCAGCTCGAGCTGACCTTTGAACGAGTCGCCCTCGAGACGCAGCTGTTCGGCGGCAGCCGCGGCGGCGCGGGTCGCATCGGCGATCAGCAGGTCGCGTTCGCTCTTATGGGTCGCATCGCGCGCTTCCAGCTGCTGGCGGTGGGTCGCCGCGGCTTCTTCGATTGCCCGTCTCGCGGCGCCCGCGGCTTCCTCGGCGGCCGTGCGGGCGAGCGCTTCCCGCTGCTGGGCCTCGAGCGCGTGGGCCTCGACGATCCGGGCAGCGGCGGCGCGCTCCTCGGCGAGCGCGGCCTGGTGCGCCGCCTGCTGCTCCGCGGCCTCCTGCCTCGCCCTCGCCAACGCGTCCTCGGCAGCGCGATCGCGCGCGGCGGCCTCCTCGCGCGAAGCGTTGAGCGCCTGCTCGGCCTCGCGGGCGCGCCCCGCGGCCTCTTCCTGCGCCTGCGCCAGCGCCTCTTCGCCCGCGCGCACCCGCTGCCCCGCCTCGTCCCGCGCTCGCGCCAGAGACTCGTCCGCCTCGCGCGCCCGCTGGGTCGCCTCTTCCCGGTCCCTGGCGAGCGCCTGTTCGGCCTGACGGGCACGCTCGGCGGACTCTTCCAACTGCTGGGAAAGCGCCTGCTCGAGCGCTCTGAGCTTCGCGGCGGCGTCCTCGGCGGCGGTGGCGCGGGTGCGTTCGGCCGCGGCCTCGAGCTCGGCGGACTCCTCCTTCGCCCTCGCCAACGCCTGCTCGAGCGCCGCGCGGGCCTCGTGGGCCGCGGCGAGCTCGCTCGCGCGCTGGGCGAGGGCCTCGGCCGTGCTCTGAAGCTCGTCCCGGGCACCCTGGTGCTGCCCCTTGAGCCCCTGCAGCTCCTGCGTGACACGCTGCAACTCGCTTCGCGCTTCGGCGACCGTGGCGTTGAGCTTCTCGTTCAGGCTCTGGCCACCGACGACCCACTCGTTTGCCTTCACCGCCTCGTCGCGAGCGCGCTGCAACTCGGCCTGCGCCGCGGCGAGGCGATCGCGCAGGGCGTCGCGCTCGACCTGGGTGGTCTCCCGGAGGCCCTGCTCCGCGAGGCGGGCGTCCACGCTCTCGCCCAGCTCGGCCTGGAGGTGCTCGGCCTCGCCCTCGGCCCTGCGCAGCTGCTGCTGCAGCTGAGCCCTGCCCGCCTCGATCTCGACCTTTTCGGCGCGCACTGCCGCGACCTGTTGCCCAACGATCACGGCGGCCTCTTCCGCGGCGCGCAGCTGGGCCCGCAGAGACTCTTGCTCCCTTTCAGCCTCGGCCCGCGCCGCCTCGAGCCGCGCGGTCACTTCGGACTTCGCCTGAGCCACTTCGTCGCGCTCTGCGGTCAGCTGGGCGACGCGCTCGGCCTGCTCCGCTTTGGCCCGGGCCTGCTCGTCCCGCTCGGCGATCAGCTGCGCCGCGCGCTGGCTTTGATCGCCCGTCGCGCGCGCCAGCTCATCCCGCTCAGCCTCGAGGCGGGTCGCCCGGTCGACCTGCTCGGCCTTCGCCCGCGCCAGCTCGTCGCGCTCCGCCTCGATCACCGCGACGCGCTGTTTGAGCGCGTCGAGCGCCTCGGCTGCCGCGGTGTTGTTCCGGCCCGCCTCGTCGAGCAGCGCCAAGAGCCGGGACACGTCGCCCTCGAGCTTGCCGCGCGCCTGCGCGGCTTCGTCGGCCTGCTGCTTCGCCCGAAGCTCGAGCGCGGTGATCTGGCCGTGAAGCTCGGCGTCGGTGCTTTGGCTGCGCTGCTCGGCCTCAGTGAGCCGCGCCGAGAGGTCGTGGATCTTCCCCTGGCGATCGCGCGACTCGCTCTCCGCGGATTGCAGCAGCGACTGCAGCTCGATCAGGTCCTGTCCGAGCTTCGCGGTGGTCTCCCGCTCGGAGTCCAGCTCCCCCGCCAACGCATCCCGTTCCTTGACGCGGGCTGCGACCTGGCCCCGGTGCGACTCTACCTGGGCACCGAGCGCGACCCCCTGGTCGTCGAGCTCGCGCTTGAGCTCGCCGAGCTTGGTCTGGAGCCTGCTGACCTGCTCTTCCTTCTCTCGTGCCCGGGCGGCAGCGGCGGCGCCGGCCTCTTCCAGCTCACGCTGCTTCGCCTCGAGCGCGCTCGCGTTGGAATACGCCTGTGCCAGTTCGTTGCCGATCTGGGTGGCGTCGGCGACGAAGCGGGTCCGCTCGCCCTCCCACTGCTGTTGCGCGGCGACCAGCCCGGCCTGGGCCTCCTGCAGCTGGGCCACCAGCGTCCGCTCGCGCTGCTGCAAAGCCTCGACCTTCCCTTCGAGCTCTCCGGCCTGACCGGCGATCGACGATCGCTTGCCCTCGAGTTCGGCGAGCGTCGCGGTCAGCCCGTCGCGCTGCTCGATCAGGGAGAACCGATCGGCCGTAAGATCCTCGACCTGGTGCCGGGTCGACGCCAGCGCCGCTTCGGCCTGCTCGCGGGCGCTGCGCTCGGCGCCGACCGCGGTCGACAGATCCTTCTCCAGTCTCCGGTACCGTGCCTCCTCGGCTTCCTTCGCCGCCTCGGCCTGGGCGAGCTGCTCGGTGACCGTCTCGACGTTGGCCTGGGTGTTGGCGAGACGGCCCTCGAACTCCTGCGCCATGCCCCGCCAGTTGCGCTCCGAGCCGGCGAGGACCTCGATGTCGCGCGCGAGCCGGTGTGAGGCCGCCTTCGCCTCGGCGAGCTCGGTGTCGAACGCGGGGCGCTCGGACTCGAGCTTCTGCACGAACGCCTGACTCTGGGCGAGCTCGGCCTGCAGCCGGGTGAGATCCTCCTCGACGCGGGCGCGGGCGCTGGCCTCGAGCTGGGCCGATCGGGTCGCCGCCAGCCGCTCGCTCTCTTTCTTCTCCAGCTGGGCGAGCGCCTCTCCCCCTCGCGCGCGGGCCTCTTCGAGCTGACGCTCGAGCACCTCGAGCGCCGCCAGGGCCTCGCTGCGCGCCTCGGCGAGCTTGATCTCGCGCTCGCGGGCGGTCGCCTGGTCGCGCTCCCGGGAGGCCAGCGACTCGACGGTGCGATCGATCTGCAGGCGGGTGCGCTCGAGCTCGACCCGGCCGTTGGCGAGCTCGTCCTGCAGCCGGCCCTGCTCCTCGTAGGCTGCGGTGAGGCGGGTGCGGGTGTCCTCGAGCTGGGTGACGAGCTCTTCGCGGCGAGCGCGCTCGAGGCGGGCGGCCTCCTGGGCGGCGATCGCCTCGACCGCTGCGTCTTTCTGGGCGCGCGCCTGGGCCTCGGACTCCGCCCGCGCGGCGTTCACCCGGCCTTCGGCGTCCTGGGCCCGCTCGCGGGCGACCCCGAGCTCGGCCTCGAGCCGTCGCACCCGGGCGGCGAGCTCGTCCTGCGCCTGGGCGGCCTGGGGCCGCTTGGCTGCTTCCTCGAGCTGGGCGGTCAGCCGCGCCACGCCTTCGCGGGCGGCGAGCAGCTGCTCCCGCGCCTCAGTGAGGTCCGTCTGGCGGTTGCCCGCCTCTTTCCGGGTGCGCTCGAGCACGTCCTTGATCTTCTCGGTGCGCTCCTGCCACTCGCGCGCCCGGCCCGCCGCCTCCTCCAGCTTCCCGCTGGTGTAGGCGAGCGGCTCGGGAGGCAGCTGGACCCACGTCGGATCCACCGCGCGCACCGGCTCCTGCCCGGCGATGGCGACGAAGTACGCGGCCTCGGTCGCCTCGGCGAGCGACCCGTCGACCTGCAACCCATCGCCACGCTCGAAGGCGAGCTGGTAGCCGAGCACTGGGCTCTGGGTGGCGACCTCCACCGACGGGAAGTGGCTGGAGAGCGCGTCGAGCAGCTGGCCCCAGGTGGGCGGGACCTCGGTGTCCTCCGGCTCCATCACCGTCGCCAGCGACAGGCCCGCGGGGTTGCGCAGGCCGCCGATCAGGCAGCCGCCGCGGGCCAGCAGGCGGGCGAGCTCGCGCAGCATCTCCGGCGCCCGCACATAGGGTGCGAGGTCGGCGATCATCAGGACGTCGAAGCTGCCGCCTTCGAGGTCGTCGAAGACATTGGCCCGGAAGCGCAGGTTGGGCGCCTGCACCGCCTTCTGGGCCTGCTCCACCGCGCCGACGTCGGCGTCACAGGCGAGCACGGTGCGGGCCCCACGCGTCAGCAGGAATCGCGCCGACTCACCCCGGGTTGACGCCACGGCGCCGACCTCCAGCACCCGCCGGCGGGCAAAGAGCCCTTCGGCAAAAACGTAGCGAGGCAGCAGCTCGGAAAGGCCGAGCCGTTTGAACGTGGTACCCACAGGGCTTCCGAATATAGGGCCGAATCTCAGACCCCCAATGAAAGTGGCAGCTGGTTCGTACATGCTCCAACCCCAATGACTCCCCACCCTTCCCACCGGCCCTCTTTTGCCTCCCGCGCGGCCACGTTCTTCAAGCGGCTGATCGTCACCACCGTGGTGTTGGCGCTGGGCGGGGCGACGGTCTTCCTGCTGTCGCAGATCAACTCGAAGACCTTCACCCTTGAGGACCACCAGCTTCCCGCCCTGGTTCTCGAGGGTGAAGGTCTTCGAGT
>JAYVRT010000045.1:0-2688 GCA_043776025.1 Archangiaceae bacterium
TCGGGCGGCGGCACCGCGGGCGGTTCGGGCGGCGGCACCGCGGACGCCGGGTTCCCGGTCAACATCCAGATCCTCTCGATCAGCGACTGGCACGCGCAGCTGGATCCGCTGACGTCGCTCGCGCTGCTCCCCGACGGCGGCACCCAGACCGCCGGCGGCGCCTCGGCCCTGTCGGCCTGGTTCCAGAAGGAAAAGGCTGCCAACGCCAACACCCTGATCGTCACGGCGGGCGATGAGTTCGGCGCGTCTCCCCCGCTGTCGGCGCTCTTCAATGAGGACCCGGCGGTCAAGGCCCTCAACCTGATGGGGATTCAGGCGAGCACCTTCGGCAATCACAACTTCGACCGCGGCACGGCGCACCTGCAGCAGATGATCAACCTCGCGACCTACAAGTACGTCAGCGCGAACCTCAACGGCCTGAACGGCACGCTCACTGGCGTCGCGTCTCCCTACGTGATCATCGACGTCGGCGGCGTGAAGGTCGGTCTGGTCGGCGTCACCAACACCGACGCCGCTTCGCTGATCGCCGCAGGAAAGCTCGGCGCGATCACCATCGACGACATGCCGACGACGATCAGCAAGGCGAACGCCGCCGCCGTCGCCGCCAAGGCCGCCGGGGCGAAGGTCGCGATCGCGCTGGTGCACATGGGGGCGACGCTGGTCTCCTCCGACGGTGGGTCCAGCGGCCCGCTGCTCGACTTCGCGGCCGGCGCCACCGGCTTCGCGGCGATCCTCGGTGACCACACCGACATCGCGCTCTCGACGACTGTCGGCGGGACCCCGGTGATCGAGAACCGAAGCAAGGGCCTCAACTACTCGCGGATCTCGATGACGGTTCACACCGGCACGGGCGTGGTCACCAACTTCACCCAGGCCTTCGTCAACCCGCTGGTGCTCAACTTCCAGCCCGACGGCGGAACCGCGGCCGACCCGGCGATCGACGCGATGCTTGCCCCCTACCGCGTCGCGGTTGCCGGTGAGTTCGACAAGCCGATCGGCAAGACCACCGGCATCTTCGTGCGAAACGGGACGATCGAGCGGACCCAGGAAGTGCCGGTGGGCGACCTCGTCGCCGATGCGCTGCGCTCGAAGTACGGCACCGCGCTGGTCCTCACCAACTCCGGCGGCCTGCGCGCCCCACTCCCCTCCTCCTACGTCATCACCGACGCGGGTATGCCGGTGGTCCGTACCGGCTGCTCGGTCGCGACGCCTTGCGACCTCGTCCGGGGTGACGTGCAGACGCTGCTGCCCTTCGGCAACGTCGTCGTCACCCGCACCGTCACCGGGGCCCAGCTGTGGTCGGCGCTCGAGTGGGGCGTCGGAGCGATGCCGGCGGTCAGCGGACGCTTCCCCCAGATCTCCGGGTTCCGGTTCAACTGGGCCACGACCGCCGACGCAGGGTCGCGGGTCGTCTCGGTGACGCTGGTGGACGGCGGCGTGGTGCCCAATGACGCCGGCACCGTCTACACGTTTGCCACCAACGACTTCACCAACGGCGGGGGCGACGGCTACCTGATGTTCAAGGACCAGCTGGGAACTTCGCGCGAGGTGATGGCCGACGTCGTCGCGGAGTTCATCAAGGACGGCGGGATCCTCACCCCCGTCGACGCCGGGCGAATCCTCCCGCAGTAAGCAGCAGGCTGGTGAAGGCCAGGGCGTCAGGCGCCGCGCCGCAACCGCAACCCTGCGGCCGGTTCGGCGTTTGACCCGCATCCGGCGGTCCTCCGCCCTGGCCCCCGTCTGGCGGGGCGGCGCCGGTCAGCCGCCCCGTCCACCAGACGGTGCAGCTGCGCCCGTCATCGCTCTGCGCCTTCACCCGCAGAAAGCAGCTCTCCGCGGCGGGCAGCTTCGCTGGCGCGATCAGCACGCTCGCGCCGGTGCTCCCGCTCGGCGCCCCCAGGCCGGCAGCGATCACGCCGCTGCCTCCGTCGGCCTGCACCCACTCGATCGACACCCGCGTCGCATCGTCGGGGTCCTCGACGCGGTAGCTCAACCGCAGCCCCCCGTCGGCGGAGACAGGCTCGTTGGCGGGGGTGGTCACCCAGATCACCGGGGGAAGATTTCCCCCGTCGGCCGGAGCGACGGCGAGGATTCCCGGCGCCGGCCGCCAGGTCACGCCCTCGACCTGGTCGTCGACCTCGGCGAAGGGCTGGTAGCAACCCGGCGGCACCCCCGCCACGTCCCAGGCGAAGACGCCGTCCACCGGTACCCTCGAGGTCGCGTCGAGGGTGGCGTCGTAGCTCGGCGCGCCGAACGGCGGGATCCCCCCGCGCGACGCGTAGAGCGAGAACTCCGCGGAGCCGGTCGGGTCAGGGCCAGCGAGCCATTGGACCACCGCCTGACCGCCGGTCGAGCGGGCGGCCCCATCGGGCACGACGAACTGGAAGCGCACCGCGTGGGCCGAGGCGACTGGCCCCATCAGCGCACAGAGGGCGGCGACGAGCCGGGCCTGGCGATGGGCCGCGCGCACCGTCATCGCCGGATCAGCGCTCGCCCCAATGAAGCTTCTGACGGAGCACGCCGAAGTAGTCGAGCTGCCGGTTGCGGACCAGCAGCACCCGGTTGGGCGACTTCTGCACCTCGATGCGGTCGCCGGTCTTCAGCGCGTGGCCCTGCTGGCCGTCGATCGTCAGGTAGATGTCCCGGACCTCGTTCTTGAGGATCGTCTTGATCGTCTGGTCGGCCGGA
>JAYVRT010000046.1:0-2683 GCA_043776025.1 Archangiaceae bacterium
AACCCGGTGCACCTGATGAAGCTGCTCGAGGTGGTGCGCGCCTACCAGACCTCGGACGCGACGATCGCCGTCGCGAAGGCCTACGGCGAGAAGATCGGCAAGCAGCTGGTGGTGGTCAAGGACTCGCCCGGCTTTGCCTCGACCCGGCTCGGCGTCGCCGTCGGCCTCGAGGCGGTGCGGATGCTCGAAGAGGGCGTCGCCTCGGCCGAGGACATCGATCGGGCGATGGAGCTCGGCTACGGCTACCCGATGGGCCCGCTGAAGCTGGGCGACCTGGTGGGGCTCGATGTGCGCCTGGCGATCGCCGAATACCTCTACGCCGAGCTCGGCAGCCCCACCTTCCGGCCGCCCCAGCTGCTCAAGAAGATGGTGAGGGCGGGTAAGCTCGGCAAGAAGTCTGGCGAAGGCTTCTACAAGTATTGACGACCGGTCCTCAAAACGCGGTTCCGTTTGGAAAGTACCTGCTGCTGAAGCGTCTGGCAGTCGGCGGGATGGCGGAGCTCTATCTGGCGAAGGATCCCCAGGCCGACCGGCTGGTGGTGATCAAGCGGATCCTTCCCTACCTCGCCACCGAGACCGAGTTCGTCCGGATGTTCCTCGACGAGGCGCGGATCGCCGCCCAGCTGCACCACCCCCACATCATCCAGATGCACGAGCTGGGGCACCTCGAGGGCTCGATCTTCATCGCGATGGAGTTCGTCGAGGGCGTCGACCTGCGGAAGATCCTCCAGCAGGAACTGAAGCGGCAGATGTTCGTTCCCCCGGACATCGCCGCCTGGTTCACCGCCCGGCTGTGCGAAGGGTTGCACTACGCCCACAACCGCACCAACTCCGAGGGCAAGCCGCTGGGGATCATCCACCGCGACGTCAGCCCCCAGAACCTGATGGTCGGCTTTGACGGCGAGGTGAAGCTGGTCGACTTCGGCATCGCCAAGGCCACGAGCTTCATGGAGCGCAGCAAGCCCGGGGTGATCAAGGGCAAGTTCCTCTACCTCTCTCCCGAGCAGCTGTCGCAAGAACGCATCGATCACCGCGCCGACATCTTCGCCGTGGGGACGATGCTCTACGAGGTCACCACCGGGAAGAGCCCGTTCTACAAGCCGACCACCGAAGCGGTGATCTATGCCATCCGCGCCGAGGATCCGCCGCCGCCGCACCTGACGATGGGCGGCTATCCAGTGGAGCTGTCGCGAATCATCATGCGGTGCCTGCTCAAGGATCGCAGCCGCCGCTACCAACAGGCGGGCGAGGTCCACGCCGACCTCGAGGCGTGGATGCGCAAGGAGTCGCCGACGACGATGGCGACGGTGGTCGACTACGTCGACAAGCTCTTCGGCGATCAGCAGGAGCGCACCTCGATCTTCATCCCGCCCAACGCCCGCTCGGAACGCACCCGGGTCGAGGGACGCAGGGCCAGCGACGCCGCGCCCACCGGCTCGGCCCAGACGCCGATTCCCCGCGCCACCAGCAGCGACAGCATCCCCACCGGGTCGGGCCTGCTGCCGGTGGGAAACCGGTCGGTGAGCAGCGACAGCCTGCCGACCGGCTCGGGGTTGTCGCCGATGCCGGGGCGCACCAACAGCAACCCGACGATGCCGATCGGGCCGTTCAAGTCGATCGACGAGGAGACCACCAAGCCGATCGCCACCGGCCTCGAGCCGCGGTTGCCCACCGAGGGGCGGCGGCCGACGCCGTCCCCCGACTCGGTGCGGGCGGTGAACCCCAACGACGATCGCCGCACCCAGACGACACGCCCCTCGGATCTCGCCCGCCAGGCCCAGAAGAACCCGTCGATCGTCACCACCCCCGAGACCCGCGCGGTGACCGACCGCCGCTCGGCGAACGCAAACAGCGACAATGAACACACCGCCAACACCTCGCCGCTGGCGATGGCCGGTCGCAGCGGCCCGGAACTCGAAGCGACCGCGATCAGCCAGTCAGGTCGGCTGAACACCGGCGAGTCGTTGATTGAGCTGACCCCCAGCGTCGCCACCCCCGCGACGGTCGCCACCCCCGCGGTGAAGCGCAGCCGCGACTTTCCCCAGTACGCCGATCGCCTGCCGCCTCCGGTGGGCGACGCGAAGGTCCCCAACTTTCCTGCCCCGCCCGAGCTTCAGACGACCAACCAGCGGGTGTCGAACTTCCGCGAGCCGGCGCTGTCTCCCCCGACGGACCCAGCGGCTGGCGCCCTGAAGAAAAAGTCGGGCCCGGGAGACACCTTCGCCGACGACGAGGTCTCCTCGTTCGATCCAGAAGACGAGCAGTCGACGATGGACTTCCGCGACAGCGCGCTGGACAACCTGAAGGTCCAGCTGCGACGCGACTCGAGGCAACTGGTCGATGCCGCCGATGGGCTGCTCACCCGCAAGCCCTGGCTGATCGCCGTCTTCGCCTTTGTCGGGGTGCTGGTGCTCGGGTTGATCCTGATCGTCTCCACCCGGCCCGAGCGGAAGGTCCCGCAGCTGATCCCCAACGCGCCGCACGCGACGATCGACCCCGTCACCGGGGACCTGGTGCTCCCCGAGGCCCCGGCGAGCGTCAGTGAGCTTCCGGAGTCGGGCAAGACGGTGGTGAAGTTCGCCGCGCCGGCGGGAACGCTGATCGTCCACGACGGCAACTCGTTTCAGCCGAACAAGGCCTACGCCTTGTTCCCCGGCAGCTTCACGCTGATGTACCAGTGCCC
>JAYVRT010000047.1:0-2675 GCA_043776025.1 Archangiaceae bacterium
CGCTGGGGCCGAGAGCGCGCCCCCCGGTATGGGCCTGCGGTTCGAAGACCTAGACGCGCAGCGGCTCGAAGAGATACGCAGGTTGATCACCGACGAGCAGTCGCCGCCCAAGTTGCCCTGAAAGGTCACTCGCTTTGCGCATCGCGATTATTTCCGACATCCACTCCAACGTCGAAGCGCTCACCGAAGTGCTCAAGGTCATCGACCAGCAGAAGGTCGATCGCCTGGTGTCGCTCGGCGACGTCGTCGGGTATGGGGCTTCCCCCAACCCCTGCTGCGAGATGGTGCGGACGAACGCCGAAGTGACGCTGCTGGGCAACCACGACGCCGCGGTCGCCGGGCGAATGGACTACTCGTTCTACTACGACGCCGCCCGCCACGCGCTCGACTGGTCGGCGAACGTGATCACCGACGAGAACCTCGGCTGGCTGCGCAGCCTCCCGTACACCTACCGAATCGGCGACGTCGGCTTCAGCCACGGCTCGCCGATCGAGCCCCGGTCGTACGAGTACATCTTCGCGCTCGAGCAGGCCCGCGAGCTGATGCCCCACGCCGTCGATCTTCCCGAGGTGACGTTCATCGGGCACAGCCACTTGTGCAAGGCGTTCGCGATCGGCAATGGCGAGGTCAATGACGTCGTCGCCCAGAAATTCGGGATCCGCAAAGCGTACAAGTACATCATCTCCGTCGGCTCGGTCGGCCAGCCGCGGGACTACGACAACCGCGCCTGCTTCGTGATCTGCGACACCGACGCGCGCACCGTCGAGTACCTGCGGGTGGAGTACGACATCGAGGCCTCCGCCCAGCGGATCTTCGACGCCGACCTCGCGCTCAACTTCGGAAAGCGCCTGTTCCTTGGAGTCTGACCCGGCAGCGTCTGCTAAACAGGCGCGCATGAATCGGGCCCTGATGCTGCTGGCGATCGCGCTCTTCGCCACTGGCTGCCGCAAACCGCTGCCGTCGCCGGACTTCATCGAGGCATCGGGGCGGTACACCAACCTGCTGGCGGTCAACGGCGACGACGCATACGCGATGCCCGAGATGGACGCGGTGGTGGCCCAGCTGGGCAAGGTCAAGGAGAAGAGCTCGGATTTCGCCGGGGAGCAGGCGATGGCCGCGGCGATCGCCCGGGAACGCGCCCGGGTCGCCGCGGACCAGGCGGCGAAGGCGAAGTTGGCGGCGGCGCCAGTGGCTGCGCCCACCTTCCCCGAGCTGCGGATGCCTCCACCTGTCGAGCCGCCCGCGGGGCCCGCCGAGCCCAAGCCGGGAGAAGAGCCGGTGGGCCTCGCGCCCGGCACCGCGTGGGCGACGGTCGAGAAGAAGTTCGCCGGCTGCACCTCCTCGAATGGGCCGATCAACCTCGTCGCGGCCGACGGCGGCAACCCGCGGCAAACCGAAGGGTACGGCCTGGTCGAGACCCCGGACTGCAAGACCAAGCTCCCGGCGCTGAGCCAGAACCTCGCGGTGGTTTTCGAAGGGAAGATCCTCTTCGTTACCCCCAGGAGCACGGTGGTGACCCTGCCACTGCCTCCCGGGCCTGCGCCGGTCGTCCCCCCGGCTCCCGCTCCTGCTGCCGCAGCGCCGGCGGCCCCAGCCCCCGCCGCCGCCGCTCCGACGCAGAATCCGGTGTTGGCTCCGATCAAATACTGATGCGGCCCGAGACGTTCATGGCGCTGATGCGGCTGCTGCCGAAGTCGGCGCTCTCCAGCGCGGTGGGCATCGCCACCCGCTTCCCGGCGCCGGCGGCGGTGCACCACGCTGCGATCAAGGTCTTCGCCAAGAGCTACCGGGTGGCACTCGACGAGGCCGAGGGCCGCATCGAGGACTACCCGACCTTCGGCAGCTTCTTCACCCGCCGGCTGAAACCGGGCCTGCGGCAGATCGACGCCGACCCCGCGGCGATCGTCTCGCCCGTGGACGGCGCGGTGTCGCAGCTGGGCGAGGTCGAGGCCGGCACCTGCCTCCAGGCGAAGGGGATCTCCTTCCCCCTCGAGAAGCTGCTGGGCGACGCGCGCGAGGCGGCGCCGTTCGTCGACGGCTCGTTCGCGACGCTCTACCTCGCGCCGCGCGACTACCACCGGATCCACTCGCCGATCGAAGGAGAGGTCACCGGCTACTGCTACCTGCCGGGCGAGTTCTGGCCGGTCAACGCGGCGTCGGTCACCACCACCCAGGCGCTGTTCGCGATCAACGAGCGGCTGGTGACTTACCTGAAGACCGCGGTCGGCAGGGTGGCCGTGGTCTCGGTCGGAGCGACCTGCGTCGCCCGCATCCACGCCGCCTACGACGCGATCGTCACCCACACCGGGCAGCCGGCGCGGGCGCACAAGTACGAGCGCCCGATTCCGGTGGCGAAGGGCGCGGAGCTGGGGATGTTCGAGATGGGCTCGACGGTGATCCTCTTGTTCGAGAAGGGCAAGATCTCGTGGTCCGAGCACCTGGCGCATGACGTGCCGGTGCGGCTGGGGCAACGAATCGGGCGGCGGCGATGAGCAAGTACAGCGGCGTGAAGGGGATGAACGACGTTCTCCCCGCGGCGGTCGATTCCTGGCACTTCCTCGAGCGCACCGCGCACGAGACGCTCGGCAGCTACGGCTACGCCGAGATCCGCACCCCGATTCTCGAGGACACCGAGCTGTTCACCCGCAGCGTCGGCGAGGGCACCGACATCGTCG
>JAYVRT010000048.1:0-8880 GCA_043776025.1 Archangiaceae bacterium
GACGAGGTTGACGTGGCCGCCTTCGATCTTCAGCGCGTGCACCGCCTCGAGCGCGCTGCAGCAGTAGATGCCGATCGCGAACAGCGCCTCGTCGGAGAACCGTTCGGTCTGCTCCCTCAGCTGCCGGTTCACCGTCGCCAGCGTCTCGCCCGGCACCAACTCCATCGCCATGAAGAGCAGGCCGTCGGCCTCGCCCACCTCGTAGATGTGGACGATGTTGGGGTGGGAGAGGGTGCAGGCGGTGCGCGCCTCGTCGAGGAACATCTCCCGGAAATCGGAGGACTCCGAGTACTCGGGGCGAATTACCTTGAGCGCCACCGGGCGGAAGATGCCCGCGGTCAGCTCCTGGTCCGCTTTGTACACCTCGGCCATTCCGCCCTGCGCGAGCAGCCGGTTGATGCGGTAGCGACCGACCTGTTGCCCGGGTTGGAACGGCACGACTGCACCGACCTTACACCCTCGCCCCCTACTTCTTCGGAGCGGGGGTGGTGCGCGCGCCCGGAGCGCCCGGGAGCTTGAGCTTGAAGCTGTCGGCGAAGACCTTGAAGTCGGCGTCGTTGAAGGCCGCCTTCGGGCTGACGCAGATCATCTGGTAGAGCCGGTCGTCGACCAGGTAGAGGCGGGCCGCGAGCTTGAGGCCCGACTTGGTGTTGCCGTTGAACTCCCGGCCCGGGTACTTCTTCTTCGGCAGGCCGGAGTCGAGGAACACCCCGACGTCCTTCTCCACCGTGCCGCCGACGTTGGCCATCGCGCCGTCGCGCGCGCCCTCGAGGACCTTGCTCGGCACCGCCTTCGCCATCATCCCCGGGGGATAGTCGGCGATCGACACCGCGAAGAAGGCGCCCTTGTCACCCGGCGTCTGCACCCCCCAGGTGGTGGTCTTCACTGGGCCGGCCTCGGTCTGCTCGGTGCCGTCCTGCGGCTTGGCGTCGCCGGGCAGGTTCACCGAGAAGGCGGGGTTGTCGAGCGGCTTCCAGTCAAGGGCCCCGGGGGCGGGTGCCCCGGCGAGCATCAAGGCGAGGAGGGTGGCGGTCATGCGCCCGCAATAGTCCGCCGGTGGACTTCCCGTCGAGGCCGACCGCTGAAATTACGGTTCTTCGGAGGAGTTGATGCCCAGCCGGCGCAGCATCCGGTGCACCGACTGCCGCGGCAGGCCGGCGCGCTGGGCGGCGCGGGTGACGACGCCGTTGGCCGCCTTGAGGTGCTCGAGCAGGTAGGTCTTCTCGAAGCTCTCCAGCACCCGGTCTTTGGCCTCATGGTACGGCAGCGAGAGCAGCTGTCGGGTCGCTTCCTGCCGCAGCCGGGCGCCGGAGGACTCGTCTTCCTCGACCGTCTTCCCCAGCGCGCGGGCGATCGCTCCGGCGCCGAGGTCGGGAAAAGCGGCGAGGCGCTCGAGCACGTTGCGCAGCTCGCGCACGTTGCCCGGCCAGTCGTGGCGCGAGAGCATCTCCACCGTCTCGTCGCTGATCGGCGCGGTCGGACGGCTCTTCGACTCGAAGTGCCGCACCAGCAGCGAGATGTCTTCGGGCCGCTCGCGCAGCGGGGGCACCCGCACCCGGAAGACCGAGAGCTTGAAGAACAGGTCCTCGCGGAAGCGGCCCGCCTTCACCTCGGCCTCGAGGTCCTTCTGGGTCGAGGCGATGACGCGGACGTCGACCTTCACCGTGCCGCCCTGACCGGGACGCTTGATCTCCTTCGTCTCGATCGCCCGCAGCACCCGCGCCTGCAGCTGTGCCGGCAGCTCGGCCACCTCGTCGAGGTAGAGCGTGCCGCCGGTGGCCTCTTCGAACGCGCCCGGCCGCGCGGTGGGGCGGGAGGTGGACACATCGTGACCGAACAAATCGCTGTCGAGCAGGGCCTCGGTCGAGGTGCAGTCGACGACGACGAAGGGGGACTCCTTGCGGGCGCTGCGGTCGTGAATCGCGCAGGCGAGCACTTCCTTGCCGGTGCCGGCCTCTCCCTCGAGGACGATCGACGACTCGGTGGGCGCGGCGCGCTCGAGCAGGGCGAAGCTGCGGCGCATCGCCGTCGAGCGGCCGAGCACCTCGCCGAACTTCTCGTGTGGCGACAGCGGCCACTGAATCTCATGGCGCTCCGGCTCGAAGCGCAGTTCGGTGCGGCCGACGTTGAAGCGCAGCTTGTCGAGCAGCCGCGCTTCGATGACCTGCAGGCCTTCGATGAAGACCCCGTTGGTGCTCCGCAGGTCGCGCAACCGGTAGCCGCCCGGGCCGCCGGAGAGCTCGACGTGCTTGCGGGAGACCGAGCCGTCGGTGAGGCGCAGCTGGCAGCCCTCGTCGCTGCCGATGACGACGGTCTGGCCCTCGAGCACCACCTCGGCGCCCTTGTCGGGCCCCTTGACGACGGTGAGGCGGGCGCGTGGAAAGCGGGCGACGTCGGCGTGCAACACCTCGGTCATGTTGTTTTCAGGAGTGCTCATGCTGCGGCGGACCTTAACAGGGTGCTCACCAGAGAATGTCCTGGTCCTCGGTGACGCCGGGCAGGTTCTCGACCGGGTATGTGCGGCCGTCGATGGTGATCAGCCCCTCGAAGACACCCACCGGCTGGACGAACCAGCTCTTGACCAGCTTCAGGTCGCGCGCCTCGCGGTGGGCGCCGATGGGGCGGAAGGTCAGCTGAATCGCCCCGTCGTCGGTGGACACTTCCCACTTGTCGAGCGGGTCGTCCTTGTTCCACTGGAAGCGGGCGCGTGACAGGGGAATCAGCCGGCCCCCGACCCAGAGCGCGTTCTCGTTGACGTCTTGGCGCGTCTCGTTGAAGCCCTCGACGAGGTTGAGGCCAATCGGCGTGCCGTCGGCCAGCCGCCCGCACGCGAAGCCCCAGCGCCAGGCGGTGTGGTGGGCGAGGTAGCCGTGGGTGTAGTCCATGCCGCCGACGCCGCCGTCGAGCACGTAGCGGCGCTTGCCGACCTGCAGCGAGCCGAAGGTGAGCATCCCCGCCCATTTCTGGGTGACATGCACCACGCCGTCGGCCGGCACCGGCGCGATGACGGTCAGCGGAGAAAAAACGCCGGCGGCGAGGAAGTCGACCTGGAGGTCGAGCTTGCGGCCGAGCAGGCCGGCGCGTGCGTGGAGGTGGAAGCGCTCGCTGCCCGAGGGCCGCGAGGCGTTGACTCGCAAGGTCGGTGAAGTGAAGCGCGCCTCCAGTCCGGCGCTCGGTGCGTTGGAGACGTGGACCATTGGCGCCGAGAGCCCGAGCACCGAGTCGTCGAGCAGCACCTGGTTGTCGTTGAGGTCCACCGCAAGGCAGAAGCAGTTGCTGCTGTAGCCGACGTCCACCACCGCGCAGAGGGCGATCACATCGCGGGTGGCGACGAAGGAGTAGAGCCACTTCTTGTGCTTGATCAACCGGCGGCCAATTCCCGGGCGGTAGGCGCCGGTGAGCTGGTTCAGGTCGACCTCGGGCAGCGACCCTTCGTAGGTGCCGAACCGCGGCGCACCGGCGGCGTCGGCCATCGAGGGTGGAGCGGGAGGCAGGGCCATGGCGCCACGTTACTTCGAAGCCGGGCCTCGCCCGCTTTGTCTTCCCGCCCGGCATCGGGTATTCGGCTGAGGATGAACCGACGATCATGGGGGATGGTCGCGCTGGCGCTGTGGGCCGCGTGTGGCCCGCCGAAGGTGGCGACGGTGGTGCATAAGCCGATCGCTCACTTCAGCTACACCCAATCGTCGGCCCGACCACAGGTCTTCACGCTCGACGCGGCGGAGTCGCTCGCCACCGTCGGCTCGCTCGCCACGTACCGGTGGACCTTCGGCGACGACCCGAAGCCGCTGGACGTCACCGAGGCGACGACGCAGCACGCGTACAAGGTGGCCGGGACCTTCACCATCACCCTGGTGGTGCTCGACGACCGCGGCACGCTTTCCGACCCGGTGACGAAGTCGGTGACCGTGCCCTCGGTGAATGTCGCCGGCCCCAAAGCGGTGCTCACCGGCCCGGCGATGGGCATGCCGAACGCGGTGCTCAACTTCGACGGTGCGGGCTCGACGCCCGACGGAGACCTGAAGAAGTACGCCTGGAACTTCGGCGACCCCGCGGGCGCGAACAACCTCGTCGCCGGCGCGGACCTCAAGGCCCAGTCGCACAGCTACGGCGCGGCGGGCTCGTACAAGGTGACCCTCACCGTGACCGACAGCCTCGGCGCGAGCGACACCGCCGAGCTTCCGGTGGCGGTGGCGGCGGTCGGCCCGATGGCCGTCTGCGCCTGGACCCCGGTGCCCGCGCTGCAGGGGGTGCCGGTGCAGTTCGACGGCACCGGCTCGACCGCGCCCGCCGGCAGCACCGTTTCAACCTGGGTCTGGGATTTCGGCGACGGCTCGATGGGCGCCGGCTCGAAGGTCAACCACACCTACAACGTCCAGGCGACCTTCAAGCCGAAGCTCAAGGTCCTCGACAACCTCAACCGGGTGCACGAGGCGAGCTGCGTCGACGTGGTGGTGGGCGCGCCCCCGGCCTGCACCGGCGACTACACCCTGGGCGCGACGCCGACCCAGCAGAGCTGCGGCGGGCTGGGCACCGTCACCTGGGCCGGCAACAAGCTGAACATCGTCGAGGCTCCCGACGGCGGTGCGAGCGCGACCGAGGCCTTCAACGGCGGCATGATCCTCTACTCCGGCAGCTGGACCGGTTCGGACTTCACGATGACCGGCTCGTACTCGACGATGTCGATGGGCCTCACCACCCAGGCCGACGTCACCGTCACCGGCAAGTTCACCGGCTGCACCGGGTGGACGGGCACCTACGTCGAGAAAGACACCCTCGTCGGCGTCGGCGTGCTCTGCACCCTCACCTGGAACATCACCAGCACCCGGCTGTGAGACGTTCCTTCGCCGCGCTCGTCGCCGTCTGCGTCGGCTGCGGCCCCGCCGGCCGGCCCACCGCCGACCCGGGCCCGCTCGAGCGCAACGTCAAGACCGGAGAGACGGTCACCTTCGACGGCTCGGCTTCGCTCGGCGTCATCGACAGCTACAGCTGGGACTTCGGCGACGGGAGCGCGGCCCAGACGGGAAAGAGCGTCACCCACGTCTACACCGCCGACGGGAACTTCAGCGCCACCTTGAGGGTGAAGGGGCCAGGCGGGACCCACAGCGCGGCGGTGGCGGTGAACGTCGGCGCCGGCTGCAACGCGGTGGCGGTGCTGGGGGTGCTCACCTCCAACCCCCAGCCGGGCCAGCCGGTGCGGCTGGTCTCCAGCGGCTCCCACGGGTGCATGAACTCGGCGCTCACCACCGTCGCCTGGACCTTCGGAGACGGCACCACCGACAGCGGCGATTTCAGCAGGTCGTCGGTGGACCACACCTACGCCGCGGCCGGCACCTACGAGCTCGCGCTCGACGTCACCGACGTGCAGGGCCACGCCGGGCATGCCACGCGGACGCTCGGCGTCGGCGTCGCCGCGGGCAAGCCGGTGGTGCAGTGCGCCGCGACCGCGACCGCGGTTGCCGGCAAGAGCACGACGCTGAGCGCGACCGCCACCGACCCGGCGCAGATGGCGATCTCCTCGTTCGCCTGGACCTTCGGCGACGGCACCGCCGTCGGCACCGGCGGCTCGGTGCAGCACGTCTACGCCGCCGCGGGGATGGTGACCGCGAGCGTCACCGCCACCACCGCCGACAACCGCACCTCCGACCCGTGCGCCACCGCGGTCACCGTGACCGCGCCGCCGGACTACTCGGGCAGCTGGCTGTTGAACCCCGCCGCGAGTTCGCTCTCAGGCTGCGCCAACTTCACCGTGGCGTTTCCTTCGGCGACGCTTCAGGTGGTGCACACCGGCTCGACGATGACCGCCACGCCCACCGCCGCCGGCTGGCCCGCGGGGAACTCGCTGACCGGCATGGAGGACCCGCCGCCTGCCGCGCCGGGGACCTTCCGGCTGCGCAAGACGCTGCCCAACGAGAGCCGCCCGGCGTGCGGGGTGATGCAGCGCGAAGACTCGATTGAAGCCAGCTTCGCTGGCACGCTCATCAGCGGGACGTGGAAGATTGTCTTCACCGCCACGTCCTGCCTTGGCTCGGGCGCTGGCTGTGTCCCGGCCACCTGCAACTGCGTGGCGCAGGTCGGGTACTCCGGCGTGAAGCAGTAGCGCTTCTTTCAGTCCTTGAGCACCGCTTCGATTCGCGCCAGGTCCGAGGCGGCGAGGTCCACGTACTGCAGGCCGATCTCGAACTTGGCCGGCTCGGTGGCCGCGAGGGGGTCGATCCAGACGATGACCGTGTCCAGCGTCACCGTGTCGCCCGTGGGGAGGAACAGCTCGAGCTCGAGGTGCTCTCCGACCTGGTGGTTGTCGTCGGTGTAGACGCAGACGCCGCCGAGGCTGATGTCCTGGACCTTTCGCTTCCCTTCTTCGTCGATCAACGTCGCGCCGAGCGGTCGGCACAGCACCGGCGCGTGGAGGCGTTTGAACTTGCGGCGCTCGGAAGAGGTCATGTGATTGAGAAGACTACTCCGGCGACCCCTGCGCGGTAGATTCGCCACCCATGTTCTCCAATCGATCGCGGGTGGTGGCCTTCGCCGGGCTGGTGCAGCTCGGCCTCGCCGGCTGTCCCAGCAGCGGCGCGAAGCGGATGGAAGAGAAGCAGAAGGCGCTCGATGAGAAGCGAGCCTCCGACAAGGCCAAGGCCGAGCAGAAGGAGCTCGTCGGTGACCTGCCCAAGGACGTCTTTCACGTCGGGCCCCCATGGGAAGACAGCAGCTACGTGGAGATCCGTTCCGACGGGCCGTGCCCCCCGAACTTCTGGGCGCTGTTCGCCGGCGAGACGCCCGGCGCGACCAAGGAAGAGAAGAAGGCGAACAACGCCAAGCGCACCGAACTGGCCAAGGCGCTCAAGGAGCAGACCTACCTGGTCAAGCTCCACGGGCCCGAGGTGGTGAAGCTCAAGCCCTACGACGCCCCCAAGGGTTGGTTCCCGCTCGAGGTCGCCGGCACCATCGACTGCACCGATTCGATCGGCCGGGTGGCGATCACCTGGTCCACCGCCAAGGCCGGCGACCCGGGCAACTCGGCGGCGAAGGAGGGCTCGGAGATCACCCAGAACATCTGGACGGCCGAACCGCTGAAGTACACCCTGCCGCAGAAGGGGATGTCGGAGGCCAAAGAGTTCGATACCAAGAACAAGCTCGGGCTCTCGGCGCGGATCTTCTTCAAGCTGGGCAAGACGGAGATCGATCGAAAGCTGAAGAAGATTCCCAAGGTCACGGAGAAGGCCGCGGGAGAGTCGTTGTCGATGGGCGGGGGCACCGAAGACTGGGGGGCCGGCCGGATGGTGCGCGCCGACGGCATCGGGATCCGGGTCGCGACCGACAAGGAAAAGACGATGCTGATCGAGAAGAAGCCGTGAAGGATCTCGACGTTGGGAAGACGCAGGAGCTGCTGTCGAAGATCATGGAGTTCGAGCTGGCGGGGGTGGTCCGCTACACCCACTACTCGCTGATGGTGACCGGCCCGAATCGGATTCCCATCGTCGCCTTCATGAAGGGTCAGGCGAGCGAGTCGCTGCTCCACGCCCAGCAGGCGGGGGAGATCCTCACCGGGCTCGACGGCCACCCCACGGTCACCATCGCGCCGATCAAGGAGTCGTACACCCACTCGGTGAAGGCGATCCTCGAGGAGTCGCTGGCGCACGAGCAGCGGGCGCTCGACCTGTACAAGACGCTGCTCGACGTCGTCGAAGACCGCAGCATCTACCTCGAGGAGTTCGCCCGGACGCAGATCGGCCAGGAAGAACTCCACGGGCTCGAGCTGCGCAAGATGCTCCGCGACATCGGCGTCGTCTACGAGGGCCCCCACGCCCACAAGCCAAAGAAGCGTTAGGGAGCGACGGTGCCCGGGTAGATGTCGACGACGAGGCACGCGTCGTGGGTCGCCCCGGCGTTGCGCTTCTTGTAGGTGCTCTCGCCGGTGACGGTGAAGCTGAACTGGTTCACGTCGCCGCCGTTGTGCACGTAGATGAACAGCCCGTTGCTCGCCGTCGACGTGCCGAGGCTCGCCAGGTCGTCGGCCGGGTAGAAGAAGCCGCCCTGCAGCGTCGCCGGCGAAGGGGTGATGGTCTTCCCCGCGACGGGCTTGCCGGCGGAGTCGATCACCCGGCCGAGGATGAAGCCCGCCTGAATCAGTGTCCCCGCGTCGCTGTCCTTGGTGATGGCGTGGATCTTCGCCGGGCTGACCGTCTGGGTCAGCTTGTCGTGAAACGGCGTCGGCACCGCGTAGGCGATGCCGCTGATGTCGCCCTTGGGCTGGCCGGACTGCAACGAGACGTCGTAGAGGATGGTCGCCGAACGCACCACCCGGCCGGCGTCGTTGCCGTCGAAGATTCCCGCCGCCACCGCGAGCGAGACGTCGAGCGAGCTGATGTTGCTCGCGGCGAAGGCGCCGCTGGAGTCGAGGATCTGCGTGCTGAAGACGCCCTCGGGCTGGGAGAGCGCCACCTTCAGCGGCTCTTCGACGCGCACCGTGAGGCCGACGAAGCTCGCCGCGATGCCGGCGTCGGCGAGGTAGTCGGCGGCGATCGGGTGAATCTTCGCCGTGCCGGTCACCTTGAAGAACACCTCGCCGGTGCCGCTGTCGGGGTCGCCGCCACCGTCTTTGGGGGTCATCGTGCCGCCGGAGCAGGCGAGCAGCGCGGGGAAGGTCAGGAGCAAAGCGATCAGGTTTCGCATGGCGGTCGTCCGGTTACATCGAGGCAGGAGCAGGTTCCGGCGCGGGCTCTCCGGGGACGGAGCTGGGCTCGGGCGAGGGCGGTGGGGCCGCGGGCGCGCCGCCGAAGTGGCCGCGCAGGCCAGCGGTGAGGATCCACCCGCCCGAGGCGTAGACACCGTTGCCGACGATCGACCCGGGCACCTCGGGGTCGGTGCTGCCCGCGGTTG
>JAYVRT010000049.1:0-2673 GCA_043776025.1 Archangiaceae bacterium
CGTCGACGCCGGCGTCCTCGCGGTCGACCCCGGCGCCGATTCGGGGGCGAGCCCGGTGGCGATCTCACTCGAGGACGGGGGAGAGGACGTGGATCCCGATGCGGGAGACGAGGACGTGGCGGTGGTCGCCGAGGCCAGCGACGCCGGCCAGGCGGTGGACGCCGGGCGCCGGTCGCTGGTCGTTCGGGCGCCGAAGAAGGGGAAGCTCAACGTCCTCACCACCCACAACGGCGAGCCGTACTGGGCGCAGGTGTTGATCGACGGCATCTCCCGGGGCCGGACCCCGCTGTTGATCGAGCTGCCCGCCGGCGTCTACCAGGTCCGGGTCGAACGGCCGGGCTTCAAGACCCAGCAGACTCAAATAAGGGTTGCTTCGAGCAAGGTGGCGGTGGTTCGAATCGACCTCACGCAATGACGTTCGCCCTCGCCGGCTCACTGTGCCTCAGCCTGCTCGCAGCTGCGCCCGCCAAAGGCACCCGGCTGGAGCAGGGCCAGAAGGCGTTCGCCGATGGCGATTACGCGGTCGCGCTCCGGGCACTCGACGCGGCGGTGGTCGAGGGCAGCGACCTGGAGAAGGTGCAGCTGCTTCGGGCCCAGTGCTTCGCGGCGCAGCAGGACTTTGGCCACGCCGAGGAGGCGTTCGGCTATGCGCTCGAGGCGAACCCCGAGGCGTCGCTGGATCCAACCCGGGTAGACCCGTCGGTGGTGAAGGTGCTCGACGGGCTGCGTGCCCGCACCCGCGGCATCGTCACCATCCGCTCGACGCCCGCGGGGGCGCAGCTGATGCTCGACGGGAAGAGCATCGGCGCCGCGCCGCTGGAGGCGACGACGGTCATCGGCCGCCACAGGCTCGAGGCGAAGTGGCCCACCGGCGCTGGTGTCGCTTCCGAGGTGCTGGTGCGCCCGCGCCGAGAGACCTACGTCGAGTACGTGCAGGGCGCGGCGACGGTCACCAACAACCCGGCTCCGCTCGAGCGCGAACCGTCGCTCATCCACCCCTTCGGCGAGGCCCGGGGCTCGATGGAGGCAGGCGGAGGCATCATCGGCGGCCTCGAGCTGGGGGGCGGGGTGGAGCTGAAGTTCTTCCGGGTCGGCCTCGACCTGCGGGTGGCGCCCTTCTTCGGGCTCGACCTGCGCCTGGGGGTGGTGGTGCCGCTGCTCGACGTCGTCTCACTCTTCGTCGAGGCCGAGGTGCCGGTCATCTTCCCCAGCGCCTACTCGGCGGTCGCCATCGGCGGTGACGGCGGCGTCGAGTGGCACCCGCTGCGGTTCCTCGGATTCTTCCTTGCCCTCGGCGGCCGCCACTACTTCCCGCTGGAGAGCCCTTTCCTCAACACCGACCGGGTCATTCTCTCGGGCGGCATCCGCGCGCGTGTTCCCTAAGACCCCAAAATGCTCCTGTTGATCGTCGGCTTGTTGCTGTCTGGCTCTGAGACATCCGAAGGAACCCACGCCGCCGGCGAGTACTACGCGGTGCGCAGCGGCAGCTCGTGGACCTACCTCGCCGGCAAAGACCGGGTGGTGGTGCAGGTGACCGCGGTGGAGAACTGGCAGGGGCGGATCCAGCTGACGTGGGGCAAGCGGAGCACCGGCGGCAGCTGGCGGGTGAAGGGCGGCGCCTGGCTCGAGCACCTGGCGACCCGCGGCCCGGGCGAGACGGTGCTGATGCCTGCGTCGCTGCAGGTCGGCACCCGGTGGGCGGGGCCTTCCTCGGTAGAACGCTACGGCAAGGACGCCTCGCAGTTCGAGGTGGTGGCGACCGACGCGACCGCCGAGGTCCCCGCGGGCACCTACGAGAAGTGCCTCGCGGTGCTCGAGACCGGCGCCGAGGGTGGCAACGTGCTGACCCACTTCTGGGCGCCCAACGTCGGCAAGGTGGGCGTGAAGAGCAACGACGACTGGGTGCTGAAGCTGGTGAAGTACGAGGCCGGCCGCCGCGTCAACGGCGACTGAGGTCCCAAGCCGGCGGGCGAAGGCGGGAAGCGCACGTCGCGGGCTGACCGGGCCACACAACCTCGGACGATCCAATTCGGGCGAGCCGCGCGCTTTTGGGCCAAGGTCCGCCCCATGCGAACCTGCACCTTCCTCGTCTGTCTCTTTCTCGGCTGCGCGACCGCGCCCGAGCCCGCGCCGACGCCGGATGTCACCCCCCCGGCCCCCGTCGCGAAGCCGCCGCCTCCGCCTCCGCCGGTCGCCCATGCGCCGAAGGCTCCGGTGCCGATCGCCGAGTACTTCAAGATTCGCCGCCAGCGGAACGCCAGCTTCTCGTTCGACGACAAGTCGGTCGCGTACATGTCCGATGAGAGCGGCCAGCTCGACGTCTGGGTCCAGCCCGTCGCGGGTGGCCCGGCGGTCCAGGTCACCCACTCGACCGGCTTCGTCAGCTTCGAGTTCAGCCCGAAGAAGGACCAGCTGGTCATCGGCATGGACCAGGGCGGTGACGAGCTGCCCCGTCTCTACCTCACCGACAGCACCGGGAAGTCGCCGGTCGCGCTCTTCCCCGAGGATCCGAAGACCGCACGCCAGGACCTCACCGAGTTCGCGCTCGACGGGAAGACCTTCCTCTATCGCTCGAGCTGCCGCGACGAGAAGTACAGCGACCTCTTCGAGTACGACCTGGCGACGAAGAAGTCGGTGCCGATCTGGCAGCCGTCGGGGAAGTTGGATCTCGCG
>JAYVRT010000050.1:0-8880 GCA_043776025.1 Archangiaceae bacterium
GCCCCTTCACCGAGACCTTTCGCACCGTCCCAGTCCGCGAGCCCTTCGAGTAGCCGCGGAACCACCACACCCTCAAGCCCTCGAAGCCGACGAAGAGGACGAGCAGCGCGAGGGGGATGCCGAAGAGAAACTTCTTGGGGGGCAGGTTCATGGCACGCGGACCCTAACCCTGGCGCCGGGGAGAAACCAACGGCCCGGTCGCGCGTACTGTCTGCATGAGCCTGAGCCGAAAGTCTTTTCTCCTCGCAGGAGTGTGGGTGATGGTCTCCAGTTCCGTTGCGTTGGCCGAGGGTGCAAAGCCGCAGACCGAGACGGTGATCCTCGCCGGCGGGTGCTTCTGGGGCATGGAGGATCTGCTGCGGAAGATCCCCGGGGTGGTCTCCACCGACGTCGGCTACTCCGGCGGCGCCACCCAGAGCCCGGTCTACGAGACGGTGCACACCGGGAAGACCGGGCACGCCGAGGCGGTGCGGGTGGTGTTCGACCCGGCGAAGCTGCCGTTCGATGAACTGCTGGAAAAGTGGTTCTTTCGAATGCACGACCCGACCACCCCCAACCGCCAGGGCAACGACGTCGGCACCCAGTACCGCTCGGCGATCTTCGTCACCACCAAGGCGCAGCGGGCGACCGCCGAAGCCGTGAAGGCGCGGGTCGACAAGTCGGGCAAGTGGAAGCGGCCGATCGTCACCGAGATCGCGGACGCCGGGCCCTTCACCCTCGCCGAGGACTATCACCAGAAGTACCTGGTGAAGAATCCGGGTGGCTACACCTGTCACTTCATGCGTGACTGAAAGTAGGGGGCAAGACGGCCCGGCCAAGTACGGCTATACCCCGAGCCAATCTGAACGCGAGCTGGGCATTGTTGGCGTGGGGAGTGTCCGGGGCGATCTTCGCCACAAACGCGCTGCGTCCGGCGTACTCCTCGTACCTGAGGGGCTTCAGCTTCGGCCCGCAGATCTTCATCGCCGAGGCGGCGCCGTGGTGTCTGGCCTGGGTGGTGTCGGGCGCGGTCTGGCTCGCCAGCGCCGGAGGGCTCACCGCCTGGCCGGGCTTGGCCGGAGCGGGCTTCACCGCGCTCGCGGTCGCGCTGCTGGCGCGGGTGCTCGCGCTCTCGCTGAAGACCGAGGCCAGCGTTGCAGCGGCGCTCGAAGCGGGCGGCGTCGCGCCGATGGCGGCGATGCCGGGGAAGTGGCGGCGGGCGCTGCTGCCCCGCTGGCTCAACTTCAACGGCGTCGAGCGCATCGGAAATGTGCGCTACGCCGACGGCGACGGGTCGCGGCACCTGCTCGACGTCTATCGGCCTGCGGGAGGAGTCAGCGGCGCGCCGGTGCTGCTGCAGATTCACGGCGGCGCCTGGGTCGTCGGCTCGAAGCGCACCCAGGGCCGGCCGCTGGTGAGCCGGATGGCGCGGGCCGGGTGGGTCTGCGTGGCGATCAACTACCGGCTCAGCCCGCGGGTGCGGCACCCGGGCCACCTGGTGGACTGCAAGCTGGCCCTCAAGTGGATCCGCGAGCACATCGCCGAGTACGGCGGAGACCCCTCGTTGGTGGTGGTGACCGGTGGCTCCGCCGGCGGCCACCTCGCGGCGTTGGTGGCGCTCACCGCGAATCAGCCGGAGTACCAGCTCGGCTTCAAGGGCGTCGACACCTCGGTGGCGGCGTGCGTGCCGGTCTACGGGGCGTTGGACCTCGAGGCGGTGCTGGAGAAGGTGCACCCAGGGCTGCGGGCGTGGTTCGTCCGCGGCGTCTTCGGCGCCGAGGTGAAGAAGGCCTCGCCGATCAACCAGCTGCGCCCCGGGGTGGTGCCGATGCTGGTGGTGCAGGGCGCCGCCGACACCCTCGTCCCCTTCGACGTCGCGCGCCGCTTCACTGCGGGGCTGCGCGCGGCGGGGAACTCCAACGTGATTCACCTCGAGCTCGAGGGAGCGGGCCACGCCTTCGACATCTTCCACTCGCTGCGCACCGAGGCGGTGCTGGCGGGGATCCACCGCTTCCTGCACGGGGTCGTCGAGGCGCGGAGGTCAGCCGTGCTGGGCGGCGCAGTGAACCAGCCGCGGCGCGAGCACCCGGAGCAGCTCGGCGGGGGCCATCGCCACGAGGAAGCCGCGCTGGCCGCCGTTGATGTAGAGCGTCGGTAGCTCGGCGATCGTCGCCTCGCAGCAGATCTCGAGCCGCTTGCGGGTTCCGAAAGGCGAGGTCCCACCGACGAGGTAGCCGGTGTGGCGGTGCGCGACCTCGGGCCTGCAGGGCTCGACACGCTTGCGGCCCAGCTCGCGGGCCAGGGCCTTGAGCGAGACCTGCAGGTCGCCGTGCATCAGGACGAGCAGCGGGGTCTTCGTCTCGTCCTCCATCACCAGGGTCTTCACCACGGCGTGCTCATCCACCCCGAGCGCGGCGCTCGACGCGGCGGTGCCGCCTTTGTCGACGTACGCGTAGACGTGCTCCACGTAGGCGACCTGGTGCTGCTGGAGGAACTGCGTCGCGGGCGTCTCGGTGCCGGCCTGTTTCCCTTCGCGGGGCATCGGCGCATGGGTAGCACAGCGTCAGCGATCGGGCGCGGCCTTCAGCGCGCCGGGCGGCGCCAGCTTCCGGCAGCTCTCGCAGTACGCGCCGCTGCTCTCGTCGGAGGACTTGATCGCGTTGCCCTTCGCGTCGGCCATCACGCAGCCCTTCGATTCGCAGTGCGGCATGCCCAGGGTATGCCCGAGCTCGTGAACGCCGCAGTCGGCGAACCGGCGGAGCATCACCGCCTTCGTCTGGCTGTACTTCTTGTAGAGGTAGGCGGAGACGACGCAGGACTTGCCGTTGATCGTCCCCAGTCCGGCGATCCCCCAGTCGACGTAGGCGCCCTTCGTCGTGGAGATCTCCTGGTTGGTGACGCCGATGACCTTCCACGCGCCGGTCGCCTTCGTCTCGAGGAACTCGAGCAGCTTCTCGGCGCGCCAACGCTTGCGTGGCTTGTAGAAGGCGTCGGCCGGGAGCTCTTCGCGGGGGGCGATCTCGACCTTCGCGTTGACCCGGGCCGCGACGGCCTGGGAGACCGCCTCGAGCAGCGCCGGCTCGACGTCGCCCAGAGGCACGAGGCGGACGATCCGATCCTCCGTGGCGCCCGCCCAGACGGGGACGAGGAGCAGCGTGAGGACCAGGGCGCGCATGATCCGCAGACGCCGGGGGGCGGTGAGTGGTTCCCGATCGCTGTGAACAGGCGGACTTTGGCGTTGGCATTAAAGCAGGCGGGTGCAGTCGCCATTGCCGTACCGCGGCCGCCGGGCTGACAAGTCGGCCGCGAGGTCGAGCGGGAGCGGTCTGAGCCTGGCCTACCCGAGAAGCCCCGATTGGACCTGAGCGAGCGGAACCCGATTCCTTTCTTTGCCCTTCACCTCGCAGCCCGCCCATCGCAGGCGCCGCGCATCGCCGTCAAAGCCGGCCCTCGGAACCGATCAGCCGACGAGCCGGAACTGCTCCCCGGCGCGCACCACCCTGCCCTCGCGCTCGAGCTTCCCCAGGATCGCGAGCGTGCTGCGCTCGGCGATCGGCAGCACGAACGCATTCACGTCGTCGTACGCCCGCGGCAGGAGCTCCTCGAGCGTGACGCCCTCGCGGGTCAGCGCCGCGAGCACCTTCTCCTCGCGCCACCTGCGATGCTCGAGGTACTCGGCGAGCTTCCCCGGCCCGTCGGGGATCGCCGGCCCGTGCGACGGGTAGAGCGTCGTCACCGGCAGCTGCTCGAGCCGCTTGAGCTGCGCGAGGTAGTCGGTCATCTCGCCCTCGGGCGGATCGATCACGATCGTCCCGAAGCCCGCGACCATGTCGCCCACCACCGCCGCCCGGGATCGCTCGTCCACCAGGCAGAGGTGCCCCTGCGCGTGCCCCGGCGTGTGCAGCACCCGCCAGCGCATCGACCCGAGCGCAAGCACCTCGCCGTCGACCAGCAGGCGATCGGTCTTCACCTCGAGCCGATCCGCCGTGCGCGCGTGTGACCAGACCGGCAGCTTCAACCGCTGCGTCAGCCGGCGCAGTCCACCGACGTGATCTCCGTGGTGATGGGTCAGCACCACCGCCTTCAGCTTCGCGCCCTCGGCCCGCAGCTCCTCGAGCAGCGTCACGAGGCGATCCGTCTCCGCGTCGTCGGCGGAGCCAGGATCCACCACCACCAACTCCTCGACCCCGAGCACGTAGGCGTTGGTGTGCGTCGCCGGCGGCAGCGTCAGCGTCCGCAACGGGAAGAGCCGCACACCCTGCTGAAACTCGATCCGGTTGGCGACGAAGTCGACGCAGTACGGCTGATTCACCAGCGCCGCCCGTGCCGAGGCGAAGTCCTTGAAGTGCTCCATCACCGCCATCGCGTAGTGGTTCGGCGGGTGGAGCAGCCCCGTCCCCTCGCGCCACCGCTTCAACGCGACCGAAGGCGCGATCCACTCGCCCTCGCTCAGCTCGCCCGGCCAGACCTCGGCCTCCTGCCCCTCGGGCCGCTCGACGAGGAAGAACCGCGCGTCGAAGCGCACGGGAAGAAACGGCGGCGTCACCCAGCGTCCCGCGGCCGCGAAGTCCTCGGCGTGGAGCGACAGCGCGTGCTCCCGGAGCAGCTCGGCGAACCCCCGCGACTCGTCCAGCAGCGCCTTGCGCATCGTCACCAGCGCCGCGGCGGCCACCGTGCCCCGCGCCTTGAGCAGCCCCGTCTCCTCGAGCAACTCCCGCGCAGCGCAGGCGACCAACGCCGCGGCCTCGCCCTCGGCGCCGGCGACCGGGACGTCGCGATCCGCCGCGTCCACCTTCCCCCCGGGGAACGCGTAGAAGCCGCCGGCGAAGCGCAGCTTCTTCTCCCGCTTGATCCAGAAGACCTCCGCCCCCGCGCCCGCCCGCCGAAACACCACCACCGCCGCCGCGTCGCGCGTCGGGTAGCTCGGGGCCTCGAACGCCGGCATCCCCGCCAACGGCTCGCTCACCTTCCTGCTCCTCCGCTCACCGAGCCGACGATGAGCCGCGCGGCTTCCGCCTGGTCCGGCCTGACGTAGACCCGCGAGAGAAGCACCGCGCTCGCGTAGCGCTGATAGAGCGGCGTGTAGTCGGACACCGAGGTCAGCCGCCCGCTCGACACGTCGAGGATGAACAACGAGGGGCCTTCGCCGGCGCGGAAATACTTCGAGAGGACGCCGCGCGACTCGACCGAGAAGTGCTCCAGGCCCGCCTGGGTGAGGGCGCTGGAGATCTGCTTCAGGTCGTAGCCCGCATCGCGTTCAGTGAACTCGGCGACGCGCTTGAAGCCGCGGCGGGTGACGATCCGCTGGGCCCAGGGGCTCTTCGAGCGCCGCAGCACGTGGTTGAGCTCGACGTCGTCACAGAGCACGAACGCGTCGGGGTCGGCGGGGATCTCGAACTCCCCCGGCGACTCCTCGTAGAAGCGCTTGAGCATGTGGTCGAAGCTGACCGCGGTGTGGTGAAAGTAAACCGAGAGGAACATGTGGAAGCGGCTGAGGAGAAAATCCTCGAACGCGAACGCCGCGGCGCGCGAGAGCGCCAGCACCATCTTCCCGTCGCGCTCGGCGGCGTTGAGGTTCTGGACGATCCACTCGAAGTCGTACCGGCCGTAGTTGACGCCGGTGTAGAAGCTGTCGCGCAGCAGGTAGTCCATTCGATCGGCGTCGAGCTCACCCGAGACCAGCGCCCGAAGCAGCGGCGACCAATCGACCCCGCGGTCGGTGAACACCTTGTCTCCCGGCGGCTCGCGGCCGGTCACCAGCGAGGCGATGTGCGCCGCGGTCAGCCCCTGCGCCTGCACCCCCTGCGTCAGCACCGGCGTCAGCGAACTGTCGAGCAGCAGCTTCGCGGTGAAGTCCTCGTGGGTCGCGCGCTCGCCCTCTCCGTCGTCGACCCACGCCGGCAACTTCAACAGGCTCTTGCGCGGCGCGATCTGCTCCGACGCGTGGCTGAACGGCATGTGGCCCAGGTCGTGGCAGAGCACCGCCATCCGCACCGCCACGCGGAACCGCTCGCGCGCCGGCGCGCTCAGCGTGCTGCTTCCCGCGACCGCGTCGAACAGCCGCGCCGCCACCTGCATCGCGCCCAGCGAGTGGGCGTGACGGGTGTGGGTCGCTCCCGGAAAGGCCAGCTCGCCGAAGCCGAGCTGCCGGATCGTGCGCAGCCGTTGGTAAAAGCGGCTGTCGACGACCGCCTTTTCCTCGTCGCTGACCGAAATGGTTCCGTGGATCGGATCGCGAATTCTCACGCCGTTGTCTTGTAGCGCCTTTGCGGCCTCCTCGCGTCGTGCTACTCGATGAGTCCTTCAACGAATGCGCATCGCCATCCTCCACAACCGGGACCACCAACTCCTCGAAGAAGACCCGGGCCGGGAAGCGCGCGAGGACGTGGTGCGCGTCGCCGCCGCGCTTCAGGACGCGCTCTCGGGTGGCCGCCGCGACGTGGCGCTGGTGCCGGTCGACTCCGACGTGCTCGGCATCGGCCGCGCGCTCGAGTCCGAACGGGCCGACGTCGTCGTCAACCTCTGCGAGTCGCTGGCCGCCGATGCCCGCGGCGAGATGGTGGTGCCGGCGCTGCTCGACCTGATGGGCTTGCCGTACACCGGCTCGTCGGCGCTCTCGTTGGGCCTGTCGCTGCACAAGAACAAGGCGAAGGAGCTGCTGCGCGCCCGCGGCGTCCCCACCCCCGACTTCTGTCTGGTCGAGTCGGTGGCCGACGTCGTCTCGGTGGGGCTCCCCTTCCCGCTGATCGTCAAGCCGTCGCGCGAGGACGCCTCGGTGGGCATCGACTTCGAGTCGGTCGTTCACGATCGCTCGGCGCTGGGCAAGGCCGTCGCCCGCGTGGTCCGCACCTTTCGCCAGCCGGCGCTGGTCGAGCGCTTCATCGACGGCCGGGAGATCTACGTTCCGCTGCTCGGCAACCGCCCGCGCCAGGCGCTGCCGCTCACCGAGATCTCCTTCGGCGCCGCGTTCGAAGGGCACCCGCGGGTGCTGACCTACGCCGCGAAGTGGGACGCCGGCTCGGCGCTGTGCATCGACAGCCCGAGCAAGCCGGTCGCCCTCACCGACGCCCTCGAGCACCGCTGTGTCGAGATCGCGCTCGCCGCGTTCGACGCGCTCGAGTGCCGCGACTACGGCCGCGTCGACCTCCGCCTCGACAGCGCCGGGCAACCCTTCGTGATCGACATCAACCCCAACTGCGATCTCCACCCGCAGTCGGGCTTTGCGCGCGCCGCCTCCAGCGCGGGCATCGGGTACGCCGATCTGGCATTGCATCTGGTGGAGCTCGCCCTGGAGCGCAGTCATGGAAATCAGGCCTCTCGCGTCACCCGACCGGCAGCAGCTCGCCGAGTTGCTGGCACGCATCGAAACGTTCTCACCGGACGAGGTGCAATGCGCGCTCGAGCTGATCGACCTCGCGTTGACCTCGGGCAACCGTGACTACAACGTCCTCGTCGCTGCCCGGGAGAGTGAGAAGAAGGTCGTAGGGTACGTCTGCTACGGCCCGACCCCGATGACGGACGGGACGTTCGACCTCTACTGGATCGCCTCCGACCCGGTGGTGCGTGGGCAGGGCGTCGGAGCGGCGCTCGTCTCGGCGATGGAGGGGGATCTCCGCCGCCGCAAGGGCCGGCTGATTCGCATCGAGACCAGCGCGATGGAGGCCTACGGGCCGACCCGCGGCTTCTACGCCGCGATGCAATACCGGGAAGAGAGCCGCTTCCGCGACTTCTACCGCGTCGGCGAAGACCTGATCATCCTCGCGAAGCGGCTGTGACCGCCTCGGCTTCGATCTCCACCGACATCCACGGTTCGATCAGCGCGCGCACCTCGACCATCGAGGTCGCGGGCCAGACGTCGCCGAAGAACTCACCGTGCGCCCGGCCGACGGCTTCCCAGTCGCGGGCGATGTTGACGACAAAGATGCGGGTGCGGACCACGTCCTTCAGGCCGGCCCCGACGCCCTGCAGCGCCCGTTCGATGTTCTTCAAGGCCGCGATCGCCTGGGCGTAGGCGTCGCCGGAAGCGTGGCCCCCTTCGGGGAGCGTCGCGGTGCAGCCCGAGACCCAGACCTGCGCTCCGACGCGGACCGCGCGGGAGTAGCCGACCTTGGGTTCCCAGGGGGTGCCAGAAGAGTAGTTGTGCCGTTCCATGGTGGGACGGGGAATACCACCGCAGCCGGAGCGTCAGAAGGCTGCTACCTTCGCGGGACCCCACGATGAAACGATCCTTCCTTCTAAGCCTCCTGCTGTGCCTCTGCTTCCCCGCGGTCGCGGCGCCCGGCGCGGTGGCGGAGAAGGCCGTCGCGGCGAAGCTGTCGGACGCGGTCACCGCCAAGCGGCCGATCGACGGCGAGTACATGGGCCTGTACCTGATGGGGAAGAAGGTCGGCTACCTCTTCACCAACGTGAAGTTCGCGCCGGGGCGCACCGACCAGGTGATCGCGGTCAACGAGTTCGTCTTCAAGGCCACCGTCGGCACCAAGGTCGCCGAGCGGACGATGAAGGAGACGCGGGTCTACGAGTCGAAGCCGGGCGGCAAGCTGCTGTCTTTCACCGTCGAGCAAGGCGGCGACGGCGGCGACCAGGTGCTCGAGGCGACCAACACCGCCACCGGGATGCGGGTCCTGCGCAAGCGGCCCAACCTCCCCAACGAGGTGCTCAACCGCAAGCCGTCGGCCGAGCTGGTCGAGGACGCGGACCAGGCGCGGGTGGCGCTCAAGCGCAACGCGAAGGTGGTGGGCACCGTCACCGACGGCACCGACCTCGACAGCTACAAGGTGACCACCGAGGTGGGCGAGGCGAGCACCAAGGTCTACGGCGGGCTGCAGGTGAAGGTCCGCAAGGTCACCACGCTCTCCGAGAAGGAGAAGGTCCCCGCCGACGCCTGGGTCGACGAGCAGG
>JAYVRT010000051.1:0-2670 GCA_043776025.1 Archangiaceae bacterium
CGTTGGCCGAGGTCCGCAGTGACCTCAACGTCTTCAACCAGTGGCGCACCTACGACGGCGTCTCGATCGCCGGCGGAGATCCCCTGCTCCACCCGGAGATCGTCCAGATCGTGCGGATGGTGGCGGCCGACGGCCACAAGCCGATCCTCAACACCAACGGCCTGGCGCTCACCGAGCCGCTGGCGCGCGCGCTCAAAGAGGCGGGGCTGATCGGCTTCACCTTCCACATCGACTCGAAGCAGGGCCGCCCGGGCTGGAAGAACAAGAACGAGCTCGAGCTCAACGAGCTGCGGCTCGGCCTCGCCCAGATGGTGGGCCGCGTCGGCGGGCTCTCCTGCGCCTTCAACGCCACCGTCTACCAGGACACGATGCAATACGTGCCGGACCTGGTGGAGTTCGCCCAGAAGCACATCGACCTGATCGACGTGATGGTCTTCATCGTCTACCGCGCCGCGGTGAACGAGGGCGAGTTCGACTACTTCCGCGACGGGAAGAAGGTCGATGCCAACGAGGTCGTCTACAGCGTCGACCCGGAGAAGAAGAAGACCGACCTCTCGTCGCGCGACGTGGTGGCGAAGATCCGCGAGCGCTTCCCCGACTTCTCGCCCAGCGCGTACCTCGGCGGCACCGAGAAGCCCGACAGCTTCAAGTGGCTCTACACCGGCCGCTTCGGCTTTCCCGGCAAGGTGATGGGCTACGCCGGCCCGCGGTTCATGGAGTTGGTGCAGACCGGACACCACCTGCTGACCGGCAAATACCTGGCCTACGCCCCGAAGAAGTCGCTGGAGGCGGGGCGCAGCGCGATGGCGCTGGGGTTGATCGAGCCCGGCATCCGCAAGACGGCGGGCAACTGGCTCAAGCACCTGATGAGGCACCCGCTCGACGCGCGGAAGAAGCTGCACTTTCAGACGGTGATGATCATCCAGCCGATCGACCTGCTCGAGGACGGCCGGCAGAACATGTGCGACGGCTGCCCCGACGTGACGGTGCACGAGGGCAAGCTGGTGTGGTCGTGCCGGCTCGAGGAGTACCGCAAGTACGGCGGGCTGGTGCAGTCGGTGCCGAAGCAGGCGGGGCAAGGCGCCCGCTGCCCCGCGGCAGCCTGAAGATCGCTCAGCGCCGGCGGCAGACGAGCAGCGTGTGGCTCAGGCCGAGGTGGAGGTCCGCCTCGACCGCCAGCCCCGCGCGACCGACGCAGCCGAGAAGGTCGGCCGCCGGGTACATTCGGCTGGTGCCGTTGGCGATGCAGGTGAAGTAGAGCGACGTCGCGTCGAGGCAGAACCGCGCGACCGGGTTCGGTTGGCGATCGGGGAAGGTCTCGTTGACGTAGAGCCGGCCGTCGTCCGACAGCGCCGCGGCACCGCGGCGGAGCAACTGCTCGACGTCGTCCAGCCCGAAGCAGCAGAGGAACTGGCTCATCCACACTGCGTCGAAGCCGGTGGGAAACGCACGGGAGTGATCGAGCAGATCCATCGCCGCGCCGTGAACCCTGCCGCTCAAGCCCGCGGCCTCGGCGGCGGCGAACGCGACCGTCAGCTGACCGGGGTGGTCGAGGATCGTCACTGGCACTTCCCTGGCGATCTTCAGCGCCCACCGGCCGGTGTTGCCTCCGACGTCGAGGATGCCGCGCGGGTTGCGGGCGAGGACGACCGGCCGGGCCAGCGGGAACACCTGGTCGGAGTAGAAGTGGTCGAAGCGAAACCAGCTGTCTTTCGCGACCTGCGGCAACCGGGTCAACGCCTCGTAGATCGTCGGTGCGGCGACGAGCTCGGGCAGCCCCGCGGGCCGGCCGCTGAGCAGCGCCTCTTGCAGGTGTTCCGAGCCCCGCCAGCAAACGTCCTGGGCGAAGTCCATGTTCACCCGCGTCATCTCGTCGTGCAGCAGCAGCGAGCCCGCGGAGGTGAGGTGAAAGCGATCCGCGCGGCGCTCGACCAGCTCGAGCATCGCGCAGGCGTCGAGCAACACCCCGACCGCGTAGGGACTCAGGCCGGTCTGTTTTGCGACGTCGGGAGGCAGGGAGCCCGCCTTCGGTTCGACTGCCTCGAGCACGCCGAGATCTCTCGCCGCGCGCGCGGCCTGGAACATCAGCGGCGCGAAGGCGAGACGTTGGGCGATGTCGTGGGCGGCGAAGGGCGGGTCGAGGCGAGGGTCGAGAAGTCGGGTCATTTCGCGAAGCAGGACAGCGCCGAGTCCCCTGTGCGTTGACCCGGATCAATCGGGGCGCAGATCCGCCTGCCTAGGTTCCGACGTTTCACAGGGGCAGCAACGGAGGAGCACCGATGGCGACGTTAGAGAAGCTCGGCGCAGGGCGGGTGCGGTGTCTCCTGGTGCGCCCGGAGTTTCTCGAGAACACCTTCTACAACCCGCGCGATGTCTTCCGGCTGCTGGGTGGGAAGTCGGCCGCGCCGCCGCTGGGTCTGCTCACCGTCGCCGCGCACCTGCCGCTGCACTGGGACCTGAAGTTCGTCGACGGTGACGTCGAGCCGATCACCGACGCGCACCTCGACTGGGCGCAGGTGTTGATGATCTCCGGCAAGGGCCCGCAGGAGCTCCCGATTCGGCAGCTGGTGGACCGCGCCCACGCCCGCAAGATCCCGGTGGTGGTTGGGGGCGCCGGCCCGACGCTGCAGCCGGGCTTCTACGCGGGCGTCGCGGACTACGTCGTCGCCG
>JAYVRT010000052.1:0-2668 GCA_043776025.1 Archangiaceae bacterium
CTTCCGGCACCACGAAGAGCGCGCGGTGAAGCCGCTTCGACAACAGGCAGTACCCATTCCTGTCCCACCACAGCACCTTCACTCGCGTCGGACGCTTCCCGACGAAGACGTAGAGAGCGCCGCTCTGCGGCTCCTCGTGCAGCACGTCGCGCACCACCGCGCCGAGCGTGTCGAAGCTGCGACGCATGTCCTGCCTCGTCGTGCACACCAGGATCCGCACCGCCGCAGGCAGCATCAGTCGACCTCGACGACGCGAAGGACGCGGCGTAGCGTGTTCTCGTCGAAGTTGATCGGCACCAAGACGCGCACGCCGCCCGGCACGACCACCTCGATCGACTCGGCGATCACCGGACCCGCGGGCACCACCACCTCGACGAACTTCGGGCGCAGATCCTCGATGATCGGCTCCCGCCTCAGCTGGCAGGCCCACCAGCGCAACGTGTACCCGTTGAATCCCTCGCGCTCGGCGAACGCCATCGCGCTCAGGCCACTGCGCTTCCACCCCTCGACCCGCTTCGCCCACTCGTCTCGTTTCGATCGCGCCATCCCCGTCGCATACAGCTCAGGCGATCAGGTGACGCCGACGGTCTTCGCTGAACGCATACACTGAGTAACTGAGTAACTGGGTGGCTGGACCCACCCGGGTGACTGGACCCACCCGGGGACCCGGTTACCCAGTTGCTCGGTTACTGCCGCTGCGCCTGATCGGCGGATCCGCTCGCAGTTCGATGAGCGACTGACAACGAGGTCGTGGAAGAGATCTGCCTACATCTTCCGATTTGCAACTCAACTTGCTGGAATTATTGAAAATTGGCGCCAGCAGCGTCATGGCATTCGGATTGCTCTAGTAGTGATTCGGTAAGGAGGTCCCATTGGGGGACATCCGACGCCCGTCGCCTCGGCCGGCCCCGAGACGACGGGCGGTTTTTTTTTTGCGGGTCTCAGGTGGTTTCGAGCGGGGCACCGCTCAGCCCCGCGGGCTTGGCGAACCGCCAGCCCACCGCGATTGCGACCATCAGCAGCACGGCTGCCAACAGGTACGGCGCGCCTGGCAGGCCGAGATCTTTGAGCGGGCCGATCGCCGCCGAGAAGGTGAAGGTGAAGATCAGCGGCCCGACCATCCCCGAGATTCCGTAGAGGCTGCTGTTGGCGCCTTGCAATTGCCCTTGCTCTGACTCAGAGACCTCGCGGGTCATCAGCGACTGCAGCGCAGGCCCCGCGAAACCCCACATCGACATCAGCGGAATCCCCAGGAGAAACACCCACCCAGTCGCGGCGAGCCCGTAGACGGCGAAGCCCGCACCCCCGAGGAAGAGGCCGAGCAACACGGAGCTGCGCTCGCCGATGCGCCGCACTACCGGCCTCACCAAGCCACCCTGGACGATGATTGAGAAGACCCCCACCGCGGCCAACGTCCCGCCGACCCTCGCTTCGTCCCACCCGTAGCGAAAGGCGGCGTAGAGCACGAACGTCGAGGGCAGCACCTCGTGCGCGAGACGGGAGACGAAGCCGATCGTCGCCAGCCCCATCAGCCGCGGCTTGCTCCCCAGCAGCTTCAGCGAGCCGAGTGGGTTCGCCCGCGCCCAGGCGAACGACGGCGTGCGGTGCTCTTTGCTCAGCGACTCCGGCAGCACCAGCAGGCCGTAGCACCCGTTGAGCAGGCTCAAGGCCGCCGCGAGCCAGAAGGGCAGCCGGGGGTCGTAGTGGCCAAGCAACCCGCCCAGGCCCGGGCCAATGACGAAGCCGAAGCCAAAGGCCGCGCCGAGCATCCCGTAGGCGCCGGCCCGTTTCTCCGGCGGCGTGACGTCGGCGATGTACGCCTGCGCGGTGGACATGCTGGCCGCGGTGATGCCCGAGAGGATCCGCCCGACGAAGAGCCAGCTCAGCGACGGCGCCAGCGCCATCAAGATGTAGTCGAGCCCGAGCCCGAAGTTGGAGATCAAGATCACCGGCCGCCGCCCGAAGCGATCGGAGAGGACGCCGAGGATCGGAGAGAAGACGAACTGCATCAGCGCCCAGATGGTGCCGAAGACGCCGATCGTCTGCGCCGCCCGGGCGGTGTCTCCGCCGCTGAAGGTCTTCACCAACTGCGGCAGCACCGGGATAATCAACCCCAACGCCAGCACATCGAGCAGGATGGTGATGAAGATGAACGCGAAGGCCGCGCGCCGAGGGGTGGCCGCCATCTTCTAAAGCTTCAGGTCGGTCGCAAAGGGCCCGCTGTCCTGGGTGTCCAGCCGCCAGGCGCTGTCCATCCAGATCCAGTTGCTGGTGACCGCCGAGTTCTCCTCGCTGTTGCTCGGCAGCCGGTACCACTTGATGTGGGAGACCGCCGCCGCCTTCAGCCGGTCGGGAGAGACCTTCGCCTCCTCCAGGTCGTAGTCGGTGATGAACAGGTCACGCTCGTCGGTGAGCTTCTGGCGCGCTCGCAAGAAGGCGTCCTTCTTCGCCGGCACCAGCAGGTTGGCGACGCACTGAAAGTCCTTCCAGCGGGCGCACTTGTGAAAGGCCTCGATCGTCGGCTTGAGCTCGTCCACATCCCCTTTCGGGACCGTCGCGCAACCAATAAAAGAGCCCGCCAGCAGCAGGGGCAATGTTCGCTTCATGGCGCGGGACGGTAGCACCGGGCATTGGTAAGGTCCGCTTTCCGAATGTCCAGGTCGGTCGT
>JAYVRT010000053.1:0-2664 GCA_043776025.1 Archangiaceae bacterium
GACCTTCACCGCGACCCGCTTGCCGATCAGCGGCTGGCGCCCCTCGTAGACGATGCCCATTCCGCCCACGCCCAGCCGGGAGACGATCTCGTACTCACCGATCTTGGTGCCGGTGAGATCCGTGGTCGCTGACGAGGGGTCGGACAAAGCGACAGGATGCTAACGCAACCGGCGGTTCCGCCCCCTCTCAACGCCAGACGTTTCACGGGCCACCGGCCGCCCAGGTTGTGCAGCTTCTCGCGCAACCGCCGGAGCTCTGGCCCGTCTAACCGCGCTTAAAGCGCGACCCGACGGGTTGGTCGCCCGTTTGCACAAGCAACGGGCACCATGAACCAGACCGCCAACGCCGCCTCGGAGTACCGGATCGACACCCAGCTGAACCTGAGCCCCGAGGCGCGGGCCGAGCTGCTGCCGCGGGTCGACGTCCTCTCTCGCCGCCTGAGCGAGCCCCGGCCGGCGCGGTGGGCCGGCGCTCCGGTCGAGATCCTCACTGCCTGGCCTTCGGTTCCCTTCACGAAGCTCGCCGCGATGCAGGCGCCCGGCTCGGCCACCTTCGCCACCGCGGTGGTCTACGACCAGTGCCCTCCCGAGACCCAGGCGAAGGGCCCGGTGGCCGCGGACCCGAAGGGCGTACAGCTGCTGGTCAAGCGGGCGCGCGTCTTCGGTGCCGACGCGATCGTCCTCCACGACTCCGGCGCTTGACGCCGATCGCGGCCTCGAGCACTCCCCACGCCCGGGTGGGTTGGCGTACAAGCCGGCGCCTCGATGAGTGCTTCCCGGCGGCCCTGGCGTCGCATCTTCGCGATCGCTGGATCCGTGCTCGTCGCCGCGCTCGTCGCCGGAGGCATCGGCTGGTCGCGGTGGATGGCCGACGGCGCCGCGCTCGGGCAGTCGCACGCGAACTTTCAGACGACCCACCCCGGGTGGAGCTTCCCCGCACGGATCTACTCGCAGCGGGTGCCGCTCGCCTTCCTCAGCGTGAAGCGCAGGGTCGCCGAGGCGAAGGCGCGCGGGTACACCGAGAACTGCTTCGCGAAAGAGAACGCCCCCGGCACCTGGTGCGAGAAGAGCCGGCGGGTGATCACCCGCTCGGCCGATGACGCGTTCGAACCACAGCTGCTCGGCACGCTCGTCGGCCCCGACTCCGAGCTGCGCACCCACCTGCCGCTGGCCGAAGCCCCAAAGCAGCTGATCGACGCGATCCTCGCCTCGGAGGATCGCGACTTTCGATCCCACCACGGAGTCAGCTTCTCCGGCATCGCCCGCGCGGTCTTCGCCAACTCGAAGGACGGCCAGTACTCGCAGGGCGCCTCGACACTGACGATGCAGGTGGTGCGCGGCCTCACCCAGAAGACGGAGAAGAGCCTCACCCGGAAGCTGCGCGAGATGGCGCTGGCGATGGGCCTCGAGCGCGAGCTCGGCAAGGACGCCGTGCTCCAGATGTACCTCGACGCCCCGTACCTCGGGCAGCGGGGGACCTTCTCCGTCTGCGGCTTCGTCGAGGCGGCGCGGCACTACTTCGACAAGGACATCCGCGCGCTCGACCTGGCCGAGACGGCGACGCTGGTGGCGATCCTCCCAGGCCCGGGGAAGCTGTCGCCGGACCGCAACCCCGAGGCGTGCCGAGCGCGGCGCGATCGCGTGCTCCAGCAGCTGGGCCAGCAGTACGGCTACGACGTGGCTGCCGCGCTGAAGCAGCCAATCACGCTCGCCTCGAGCCGACCGCCGCCCGAGCGGTTCCCCGCGTTTCTCTCGCTGGTACGCGCGAAGCTCGAAGCCACGCTGCCGCGGCAACAGGTGTATGGCGCCGGCCTCGTCGTCGAGACCTCGGTCGATCTGCTGATGCACCAAGAAGCGGAGAAGCTCTTCCCGCTCAAGACCCAGGCCTACGAGCTGCTCGTCTCGGCGAAGGCGGGCTCGCTCCAGGCGGTCGGCCTCGCGCTCGACACCCGCGACGGCTTGATCCGCGCGGTCTACGGCGGCAGCGGCGCGACCGTCTGGGGCTTCAACCGCGCCACCCAGGCGCACCGTCAGCCGGGCAGCAGCTTCAAGCCGCTGGTCTACGCGCTCGCCTTCTCCGCCCGAAGTCCCGACGGCAGCGCGCGCTTCACCTCTGCCTCCACCGAGCCCAACAGCCCGCGCGAGTTCAAGACGCCGAAAGGAAAGTGGACCCCGTTCAACGTCGGCAACGAGTCGACGCCGACCGCTTGTCTCGCGCAGGGGCTGGCGTGGTCGCAGAACATCGCCACCGCTTCGCTGCTCGACGATCTCGGCGGCCCGCTTCCACTGATCGCCTTCGCCAAGAAGGCCGGCTTCGACACCACCGCGTTCCCCGAAGAGCTCGGCCTGGCGCTCGGGCAGGCGGAGGTCACGCCGCTGGAGATGGCGCAGTTCGCGGGGATGATCGCCAACGGAGGGCGGAAGCTCGAAGGGACGCCGATCATCCGCGCCACCGACGCTGGCGGCACCGAGCGGATCCACCCTCCCCAGCCGCTGCAGGCGGTGCTCGATCCTCCCGCGGCGGCGTTGACCCGCGAGCTGATGCGGCTGGTGATCGACTGCGGCACCGGTGGAGGCATCCGCGGCGCGGGCGGCGAAGTCGGCTACCAGGGGCCGGCGCTGGGCAAGACCGGCACCACCGACGACGAGAAGGATCTCTGGTTC
>JAYVRT010000054.1:0-2659 GCA_043776025.1 Archangiaceae bacterium
GACGATCTCTAGCTTCGCGCGGTGCGGGCGACGCCGAGCGGAGTCTCCCGTGCGGCGTGCGCGGCGGCCCGCGCGGGCGGCTTGAGGAATAGCCCCGAGGTGACGCAGCCGCCGCACGCGGTGATCGCCATCCAAAGCAACATTCGCTTCGCCTTCTTTTTCGCCATGGGTGCTCCTCCTGGCGGGGGCGCTCTGCAGCGCCCGTACCGGACGCAAGTCCGTGGCACCCGGTGCTCGAGCGCGGCGACCTGCGCAGCGCGGCGGCGAACCCGCGCAGGGCGTCACGCGGCGGTCAGCTTCTCCGACAGCTCCCAAAGCCCTTCTTCCAGCTTCACGTCGTTCGCATGCGGCGCGCACGGCACCTCGAGCCCATCCGAGTAGTAGCGCCCGCTGACCTTCGCCAGCTGGGGCGCGGTGGCGCAGTAGACGCTGGTCACCGCTCCCTGGGCGAGCGCGGCCCCTCCCATGCCGAAGCCCTTGTGGAGCAGCTTGGTGCTGATGACGCCGGGGTGCAGCGCGTACGCCGTCACCTTCGTCCCCTCGAGCCGCCGCGCCAGCGCGTGGGTGAAGTAGACGTTGGCCAGCTTCGAGGCCGCGTAGACCCCGTAGCCGTCGAAGCCCTTCTTGAAGTCGAAGTCGCCCAGGTCCAGCCGCCCGCGGGCGTGGGCCATCGAGCTGACGTTCACCACCCTGCCCTGCGGCGCCTGCTTCAGCCGCGGCAGCAACAGCTTCGTCAGCAGAAACGGCGCGAGGTGGTTCACCGCCATTGTCAGCTCGTGCCCGTCGGCCGACTCGTGGCGCTCGGTCTGAAAGACGCCTGCGTTGTTGAGCAATACGTCGAGTGGGCCGCTGACCTGCCCGGCGAGCGCGCGGATTTGCCGAAAATCGCTCAGGTCACCCCAGACCGGCGAGGCCCCCCGTCCCAGGCTCTTCACCGCCGCCTTCGCCTTCGCCTCGGTGCGCCCGTGGGCCAGCACCGTATCCCCCCGCAGCAACAGGGCCTTTGCGGTGGCGAGGCCGATCCCATCCGACGCGCCCGTGACCAGAATCGTTCCCATCAGGGAAGTGTAAGCGGCGACGCCTCAAATGCCCGGCAACGGTGGAGTGCGAGCCGCGAACATTGTTCAATGCGCCCGTTGCACCAGCCGACCACCCAAACGCGCTTGCGGCCGTTCAAGCCGACCCAGTTCGGCCGCTACACGCTGCTGATGCCGCTCGCCGTCGGCGGGATGGGAGAGATCTTCCTCGCGCGGCTCGAAGGGGTGCAGGGCTTCGAGAAGCTGTGCGTCATCAAGAAGATCCTCCCCCATCTGACCCAGGAAGAGGACTTCGTCAGCCGCTTCGTCAACGAGGCGAAGACGCTGGTGCAGCTGCAGCACGGGGCGATCGCCCAGGTGCTCGACATGGGCCTGCACGAGGGCGAGCCGTACCTCGCGCTGGAGTTCGTCGACGGCAAGGACCTGCGCAAGGTCGCCTCCCGCGCCCGCGAGCGGAACATGCCGCTGCCGCTGACGTTCGTGCTCTACACCATGGGCCGGGTGCTCGACGCCCTCGCCTACGCCCACCGCAAGCGCGACGAAGACGAGAAGGAGATCGGCCTCGTCCACCGCGACGTCAGCCCGCAGAACATCCTCATCTCCTACGAGGGTGAGGTGAAGGTGATCGACTTCGGCCTGGCCAAGTCGACGCTCAACGTCGCCCGCACCAACCCCAGCATCGTGATGGGGAAGTTCCTCTACATGTCGCCCGAGCAGGCGAAGCACGCCAAGGTCGATCGCCGCACCGACCTGTATTCGGTGGGCCTGTGCCTGTACGAGCTGGTCGCGGGAAAGAACCCCTTCGACGAGGTGCCGCCGCACGAGCTGATGGGGCGAGTCTCCAACCCGCAAATCCCCAACATTCAGACCGTCGAGCCGTTGTGCCCCGGCCCGGTGGCGCAGTTGGTGATGAAGGCGCTTTCCGTCGAGCCCGACAAGCGCTTCCAGACCGCCGAGGAGTTCCGCGGCAAGCTGCTCGCGACGCTGCTGGAAATCGACGCCTCCGCCGGGCCGGAGAGCTGCAGCAAGTTCATGCGGGACGCGTTCAGCTCTGAGTACAACTCCGAGCGCAAGCTGCTGGCCTCCCTCAAGGAACAGCGGCTGGGCGCCCCGGTGCTGCTGCCGCCAGTCAAGGAGCCCGAGCCGTTGGGCGGCGCCGGCAAGCAGGTGCCGACCGCCGTGCGCAACCTCCAGGAGATCGCCCGTCGGTCGATGGAACAGCCCTTTGGTGAAGAGCTGACGCCGATGCCCACCGACCCCAAGCGGCTCGCCAGGGGCCTGAAGCCCGAGGGAACGCCGACGCCCTTCGCCCGCAGCCTCGACGAGCAACCGGAGCTACCGGTCACCCGCGCCGGCCAGCTGTCGTTTTCGCCGACGCCGCGGCTCAAGGACGACACCAGCCCGCGCCTGTCGCAGGTGGATCGCGAGACGATGCCGAGCATCCTCCTGAACCCCGACCCGGCCTCGACGCCGGCGCTCGACCCCCGGAGCGAGCCCACCGGCCAGCGACCGGTGCTGGCGACGCCCGAGGGCGGCGTGCCGGTGGTGGGTCAGTTGATCACCAACGCCGGCAGTCCCTGGCCGGCGAACGAGACGACGATGCCCGCCGGCGTCGGCCTCGA
>JAYVRT010000055.1:0-2658 GCA_043776025.1 Archangiaceae bacterium
CGCCTACCTGGGCCCGGATCCGCGCCTCTTCCTCCTTGGCGAACCCCTTCATCGTCCAGTCGCCGCTGCAGCGGCAGGTGGTGAAGAGGAACGACTGGAGCATCTCCCGGCCCTGGGCGGTGTGGACCACCTCGGGGTGAAACTGCAGCCCGAAGATCGGCAGGTTCTCGTGGGCGGCGGCGGCCAGCGGGGCCGAAGGGGTGCGGCCGATCGGGTAGAAGCCCGAGGGCAGCTGCTCGACCCGGTCGCCGTGGCTCATCCACACCTTCAGCTGCTCGCCCTTCTTGAAGCTGGCGAACGGGCCGATGCTCTTGATCACCTCGACCTCGGCCGGCCCGTACTCGCGGTGCGCGCTCTTGTCGACGCGGCCCCCGAGCATCTTCGCCATCAGCTGCAGGCCGTAGCAGATGCCGAGCACCGGGACGCCGAGCTCGAAGACGTGGGGGTCGCAGCGGGGCGAGCCGGCCGTCTCGACCGAGTGGGGGCTGCCAGAGAGGATCACCCCTTTGGCGCCGAAGGCCTTGAGCTCGGCGGCGGGCAAGTCAGGGCGGTGAATCTCGCAGTAGACCCCCAGCTCGCGGACCCGCCGGGCGATCAGCTGGGTGTACTGGCTGCCGAAGTCGAGGATCAGTACCTTTTCCTGCGTCAAGCTCATGGGTCTAGCCCTCGCACGCTCAAGCGACTGATGCGTTGACACAAAGCCATAGCGCTACGACACTTTCCGGCCAATGAATAAGCGCTTGCTGGTGGCCGGGTTCGCTTTTGCGCTGGGCAGCACGGGCTGCGTCAAAGAGGTGACCTCCGACGAACGCCTCGACCGGGAGACCAAGGGGTCGACGGTCAAGGAAGCCCTCAAGGCGTCGGACCTGCAGAAGATCAAGTGCGACGACACCGCCGCCGCGATCGCCTCCGCGCGCAACGAGAACAAGCCGGAGACCGACCGCGTCGCCGGGTACATCGAACTCTACGAGTCGCTCAAAGCGCGCAGCGCCAAGTTCGACGAGGCGATGAGCCGCAACCCCGACCTGGCGTACCAGGAAGGCAGCCAGGAGCTGATCTCCGCCAAGGAGCAGTGCATTCAGCAGGTCGCCGACGTGCGGCTGGAGTTCGAGCGCTACGTGCGCGAGCTGGTCGACGTGCCGACGGTGCAGGAGATCAAGGGCGGCGCGACGGTGGTCGTCGCCCGGCTCGACTTCGGCACCCTGAAGCAGGCGATCGAGACCTTGAATCCCGACGACCGCGAGGCGCTGCTCAACCGCGTCAGCAACGCCGAGAAGAAGGTCGAAGTGAAGGCGCAGCCCCGCCAGAAGACGAAGTGACGGGCGCCCCCGGCTAAGGCTCACTCCAGCCGGTAGTTCGGCGCTTCCTCGGTGATGATCACGTCGTGGACGTGGCTCTCCTTGAGGCCCGCCGAGGTGATCTGCACGAACTGCGCTTTGGTCCGCAGGTCCTCGATCGTCTTGCTCCCGGTGTAGCCCATGCCGGAGCGCAGCCCGCCGAGCAGCTGGAAGACGTTCATCGCCAGGCTGCCCTTGTGCGGCACCCTGCCCTCGATGCCCTCGGGCACCAGCTTCCCCGGCTCGTCGACGCCGCTCTGGAAGTAGCGGTCTTTGCTGCCCTCCCGCATCGCTCCCAGCGAGCCCATGCCCCGGTACGCCTTGTAGCTGCGGCCCTGGTACAGAATCGTCTCGCCCGGCGCTTCCTCGGTGCCCGCGAAGAGCGAGCCGATCATCACCGTGCTCGCGCCCGCCGCGATCGCCTTCACCACATCGCCTGAGAACTTGATGCCGCCGTCGCCGATGATCGGCACCCCGCTGCCGTCCGCCGCCCGCGCGCACTCGTCGATCGCCGACACCTGGGGCACTCCGACGCCGGCGACCACCCGGGTGGTGCAGATCGACCCCGGCCCGATGCCGACCTTCACCCCATCGACGCCGGCGTCGATCAGCGCCCGGGTCGCCGCGCCCGTCGCCACGTTGCCGGAGATCAGCTCGAAGCCTTTGGGGAAGTTCTTCCGGGTGTCGCGCACCGCGTCGATCACGCCCTTGCTGTGGCCGTGGGCCGTGTCGATCACGATCACATCGCAGCCGGCCTTGAGCAGCAGCTCGATCCGTCGCTCGCGATCGCCGGAGACGCCGACCGCGGCGCCGACCAGCAGGCGCTCCCGGCTGTCCTTGGCCGCGTTGGGGAAGACCCGGCGCTTCTCGAGGTCCTTCACGGTGATCAGCCCTTTGAGCTCGCCCTGATCGTTGATCACCAACAGCTTCTCGATCCGGCTCTTGTGGAGCAGCTCGGTCGCCTCGGGGACGGTGACCCCCTCGCGGCCGGTGACCAGCTTGCGGGTCATCACTTGGTCGACGCGCTGGCTGAAGTTCTTCTCGAAGCGCACGTCGCGGCGGGTGACGATTCCGACGAGCTTCTTGCCGTCCACCACCGGGATCCCCGAGACGCCGTGCTCGTTCATCAGCTCGAGCACCCGCGACAGCGGCGAGGCGGGGTCGATCGTCACCGGGTCGGTGACCATTCCGCTCTCGTGCTTCTTCACCTTCGCCACCGCCGCGGCCTGGGCCTCGGGTGACATGTTCTTGTGGATGATCCCGATCCCGCCCTCCTGCGCGATCGCGATGGCGAGCGCGCTCTCGGTGACGGTGTCCATCG
>JAYVRT010000056.1:0-2658 GCA_043776025.1 Archangiaceae bacterium
CCCGCGCCAGGCCGACCCGCTTCCGCATCCCGCCCGACAGGTCCGACGGCTTCATCTGTTCGATGCCCGGCAGGTTGACCAGCTCGAGCTTGCGCGCCACCCGGGCGGCGATCTCGTCGTCGGTCAGCTCCCGCATGTTCTCCTTGAGCGGGTAGGCGATGTTCTCCCCGACGGTGAGCGAGTCGAACAGCGCCGCTCCCTGGAACACCATCGCCACCCGCTTGCGGACCCCACGCAGGCCTTTCTCGTCGAGGTCCATCACGTCGATGCCGTCGAAGACGATGTCTCCGGCGTCGGGGTAGAGCAGCCCGATCAGGCACTTGAGCAGCACGCTCTTCCCGGTGCCGGAGCCGCCGATGATCGTCAGCGTCTCGCCCTTCTCGATCTGCAGATCCAGCCCCTCAAAGATCTTCTTCTTCCCGAAGGCCTTGTACAGGCCGCTGTACTCAATCAGCGCGCTCACAGAGAGAGGAAGAGCTTGGTGAGGAAGAAGTCGGAGAGGCAGATCGCCACCGAGGCGATTGCCACCGTCTCGGTGGTGGCGCGGCCGACGCCCTCGGTGCCGCCGGCGACGCCGAAGCCCTTGAAGCAGCCGACGACGGCGATCATGAAGCCGAAGATCGCGCTCTTGGCGATGCCCGAGCCGAAGTCGCGCAGCGTCGCCGTCTCGACCACCGACCGGTAGAACTGCTCCAGCGGGATCCCGTACTCGCCCTTGACCACCAGCGAGCCGGCGATCAGCCCGAAGACGTCGGCGAGCGCGGTCAGCACCGGCAGCACGAGGGTACAGGCGATCAGCCGGGGGGTGACCAGCTTCTTGATCGGGTCGGCGCCGAGGGCGGAGATGGCGTCGATCTGCTCGGTGACCTTCATCGAGCCCAGCTCGGCGGTGATCCCCGAGCCGATGCGCGCCCCGACGGTGAGCGCGGTGAGCACCGGCCCCAGCTCACGGAACAGGGTGAGCACCACCACTTTGCCGACGGTGTGCTGTACGCCGAAGCGGGCGAGGAAGTAGGCGAACTGCAGCGAGATCACCAGGCCGGCGAAGATCGCGACCAGGGTGGCGATCGACAGCGAGCGCGCCCCGAGCGCGACCATCTGGTAGGCGAGATCCCCCGGCGCGAACGGCCGCTGGAAGGCGCGGGCGATCGCCCGGGACGCCATCACCACCATTCCACCCAGCATCTCCAGCGACCTTCGCAGGCGGGCGGTGAAGGGCAGCATCGACTCCAGCTCCTGCTGGACGATGTCCCCGAACTCGGTGCGCACCGCGTCGGTCTGGGTGGTCTCGGGGTGGTCCCCCGCGGGCGCGGCGGGGTGCTCCGCGGTCGGCCCGGCGGGCGGCTCAGCCATGGTCCACCCGCTCGGCGGTGAACTCGTTGAGCAGGTTCTCAAACGCGGGGCGTTGGTCTTCCAGGTGCCCCAGCGGCGCGACGTACATGAAGTCGTGGACGCACCCGTTCTTCTTCACCACCACCAGCTCGAGCTCCACCTCGACGCCGTCGAGCTTCGCGGTGTACTGGGAGAAGAGCGCCTCGCGGCCGTCGAGCAGCTTGTCGGAGCGCAGCTTCAATTCCTTGTCGGTGAAGCCGAAGGTGAGGTGGGTGGTGAGGACGTCCAGGGGCGGGTCCCCGTGTTCGTCGCAGGTGGCGTTCATCGCGAGCACGTGGGGCGAACCCACATGGACCCAGGCCAGATCGTTCCCCGAGAAGTCGACCCGCCGCCACTGGGCCTCGTCGAGCTTCGCCACGTGGTACTTCAGTCCGTCCTTGGCGAAGTAGCCGTCCTTGTAGGTGACCGCGCAGCCAAAGAGTCCGACGCAGGCGAGCGCCACCAGCCCCGCACCCCTGAAGAACCGTCGCCGCATCGCCAGAACCCAAGAAACCACCACGGATGGGGCCGGCGGGCGAAAAAATTGACACTAAATGCATGTTCAGGGACCATACTGAACATCCTTGCACCACTCCCCGAGGCGCCCCGTGGACGAGCTCACCGATCGGCAGAAAGAGATTCTCCAGTTCATCGTCAGCGAGTCCGAGGTGCGGGGGTTTCCCCCGACGATCCGCGAGATCGGCGAAGAGATGGACATCCGCTCGACCAACGGGGTGAACGACCACCTCAAGGCGCTCGAGCGCAAGGGCTACCTCACCCGGGGTGAGCAGCAGAGCCGATCGCTGGTGCCGACGAAGCGGGCGCGGATGGTGCTCGGCATCGGGGCGCGCAAGGACAGCGGGATGATCGAGGTGCCGCTGCTGGGCAAGGTGGCCGCCGGCGCGCCCCTGCTGGCGACCGAGAACGTCGAAGACTCGGTGCGGATCGACAGCTTCCTGCTCGGCGGCAACGGCAAAGAGGTCTTCGCCCTGAGGGTCAAAGGGCAATCGATGATCGAAGACGGGATCTTCGACGGCGACTACCTGTTCGTCCGCAAGACCGCGTCTGCCTCGCCGGGAGAGATCGTGGTCGCGCTGATCGAGGACGAGGCGACGGTGAAGCGCTACTTCCCCGAGCCCGATCGGATCCGCTTTCAGCCGGCCAACAAGGACATGCAGCCGATCTACGTCAACAGATCCGAGTTCAAGCAGACCCAGATCCTCGGGCAGGTCGTCGGCGTCTACCGCAAGATGATGGGCGGCAAGTACTAAGGGCAGCGCGTCATGC
>JAYVRT010000057.1:0-2658 GCA_043776025.1 Archangiaceae bacterium
CGATTGTCCCACCCGCGACGACGATCGCCGCGCCCTCGAGCCTCAACACCGGCCCGCTCGGGACCGGAATCCACGTCACCTGGAAAGACAACTCGGACAACGAAGACGAGTTCGAGCTCGAACGGAAGTCGACCGGGGCGTTCAGCAAGATCGCGTCGGTGGTCTTCGACACCACCCAGTTCCACGACGCATCGGTGGTCGCCGGCACCACGTACACCTACCGGGTGCGCGCGGTCTCGACCAAGGGCAAGTCGGAGTACTCGAGCGAGTCTTCGGCGCAGGCCCCGAGCAGTGGCTCGGGTGGGGGCACGGGAGGAACCGGTGGCGGCTCGGGCGGCAGCGGAGGCTCGGGTGGCGGCGGCTCGGGCGGCGGCGGCTCCGGGGGCGGCGGCTCCGGGGGCGGCGGCTCGGGCGGGCTCGCCGACGGCGGCGTTTCCTTCAAGGGCGAGATCGTCCCGATGTTCCAGTCGACCTGTGGCTCGGGCAACGGCGCCTGCCACGCAGCGAACGCCTACTTCGCGACCTCGAACCGCAACTGCCAGGGCTGGCTCTCGCTGGTCGACGGGAAGCTCGGCGCCAAGTTCACCGAGCCCGACGGCGGGCTGACCACCACCGGCTGTCCCGACCGCACGCTCTACCAGCGGCTCCTCGAGCTCGACGGGTGGATGTGCAGCAGCCCGAACAAGCGCTACGTCGTGCCCGGGTCCCCCAGCGCCAGCCTGCTCTACCAGGTGGTCGCCGGCGACCCGACGGGTGGGGGCACCTGTTTCAAGGCCCCGAACGTCGCGCTGCAAAGGATGCCCCCCACGCCCAGCCTGCCGCTTGACGCTGCCTCGATTGCGCGGCTTCAAAAGTGGATCACGATGGGCGCGCCGAACAACTGACGATGCGTCGCGCCCTCTGGACCTTGTGGTTGCTTGCGGCGTGCGGGCCGGCCACGCCGGTGCTCGAGCGGCCGCTGCGCGCGCAGAACGTGCTGATCGACACCAACCCCGATCCGAAGATCGTCGAGGTCAGCCTGGTTGCGGGCCTGGCGACCACCGAGTACCTCGATGGCAAGCCGGCCGACGTCTGGGCGTTTCGCGACGGCTCGGGGAAGGGCCCGGGGACGATTCCGGGGCCGATGCTGGAGGCGAACGTCGGCGACGAGGTGATCGTTCACTTTCGCAACGAGCTCCCCGAGCCGACCACCATCCACTGGCATGGGCTCCGCCTCCCCGCGGCGATGGACGGCTCGACGTCGACCCAGTCGAAGATCGAGGCCGGCCAGAGCTTCGAGTATCGCTTCGTCGTCAAAGACGCGGGCAGCTTCTGGTACCACCCGCATGTCGATGGCGAGAAGCAGCTCGAGCGCGGCCTGTATGCGCCGTTCGTCGTTCACGGAGGCGTGGTCCCCGACGTCTCGGCCGATCGCTACTTCGTGCTCGATGACGTCAAGCTGAGCGCAAACGGAAAGCTCTCGGAAGACACCGACGCGCTGGACGTGATGCTCGGGCGCCAGGGCAACGTGCTGCTGGTCAACGGACAGCGGTCAGCGCAGCTCGCCGTGGCCGGGGGCTCGCGCGAGCGCTGGCGTTTCGTCAACGCCGCCAACGGCCGGTACTTCAACCTCGCGCTCGCCGGGCACCGCTTCGTCGTGATCGGCACCGATGGCGGGCTGCTGCCGACGCCCTACGAGACCGACCGCCTGCTGATCGCCCCCGGAGAGCGTTACGAGGTCCTCGTCACCTTCGACGATCCGCAGGGAGCGCGGCTCAAGCTCCAGACCTACTATTACGATCGCGGGCACAACGTGCCGGACCCTGGCCCGAAGGATCTGCTCGAACTCGTCGCTGGGCCGCGTGCAGCGAAGGCTCCCGCAGCCCTGCCCAGCAGCTGGGGCGTGGTCGAGCCGACCCCCGTCCTTCCCACCACCTTCGTCCGCCCGTTTCTGCTCCAGGAGTTCGAGGGCACCGGCGCGGATGCCACCTACTTCACGATCAACGCCGAGCGCTGGCCGCTGAACAACCCGGTGATGGTCAAGCAAGGCGACACCGAGATCTGGGAGATCAAGAACGACTCGGAGATGGATCATCCGTTCCATTTGCACGGGATGTTCTTCCAGGTCGTCGGCGGGCGGCAGGCCTGGAAGGACACGGTGAACATCCCCCAGAAGCAGACGCTCCAGTTCGTGGTTCGCTACGAGCCGGTGGGAATGTGGATGTTCCACTGCCACATCCTCGAGCACGCCGAGCGGGGAATGATGGGCGACCTGATGGTCATGCCCTGACGGACGCCGGTGCGTCCGCGAACAATCGTCCTACCTGATTGGGCAGGTTCGATGCGCCGGCGCGCAAGCTACGTTAACTTCCCTCTCGACAATGGGAACCAAGCAGCGCCCCGGCACCGACGACGGCGACACGGGCGTCGTCACTGAGACGAAAAAGAAAGAGCAGCTGAAGAAACCCAAGCTCTACAAAGTGCTCTTTCACAACGACAACTACACGACGATGGAGTTTGTCGTCGCAGTGCTCCGCGACGTCTTCCACAAGTCAGAGTCGGACTCGGTGGCGATCATGTTGAACGTTCATCGAAACGGGTTTGGAGTGGCGGGCGTCTACACGTTCGAAGTCGCCGAAACGAAGGTCAACAAGACCCATGCGCTGGCCAAAGAGGCCG
>JAYVRT010000058.1:0-8797 GCA_043776025.1 Archangiaceae bacterium
CGAGCTTCAGTGGCGCGCGCACCGAGATCGGGCCCGCCTCCTGGTAGCTGGCGTACTTCTGGATCGCCGTCGCCATCAACGGATCCCCCGCGGGTACGAACTTGCCCTGAAAGCCGCTGGCCACCGAGTGGTAGGCGAGGAAGCCGAAGCTGATGTACGGCGCGCCACGGCTGATGAGGACGTTGTTGATCGCTTCCTCGATCTTTCCCTTGGTGAAGGTGTCGATTCCCACCCCACCCTGGATCGCGAACAGCACCTTCACCGGGAAGTTCTCACCGGTCGCCAGCGGGACGCAGGCTGAGCCGCTGATCTCCTCGCGGTCGGGGCCGGCGGGACCTTCGCCGTTGGTGGCGTAGAGCCCGGCGTCGGTGCAGCCGAAGGCGGCGAGCACGATGAACAGACAGAGGGCACCGACGCGCATTTTCAAAAAGGCTCCTCGCGCTGCGAAAGACCGACCGATGGTACAGAAAACGTGCCGCTCCCGACAGGAAAGGGATCTGTACTCCGATGTGCCCCGGGTCCGCGGAACCTTGTTGGCCCCCCGCTGAGGGGCTCGTCAACTCCTTGTGAACCGACGGCTACAGCGACATCACGTAGGCCAGCAGGTCGTTCTTCTCCTGCTCGCTCAGCTTGTCGGTGTGCCCGTGCTTTCCGGGCCAACCCTCGACGGCGCGCTTGAGCGCGAACCGCGTCGCCACGCCGATGCTGCCGTCGTCGTGGGCTTCAAGGCCGGCGAGGCCGGTGGTCAGCATCGGAAAGACGTCCCACGCGCCGGCGAGCGAGGGCGGCGCGAAGCCGGCGAAGTGCGGGTTCTGCATCTTTTCCCGCAGCGGCATCAGGTGCGGGGTGCCGACGTCGAGGAACTTCCCTCGGGTCTGGGGATCCTGGTCGGTGGTGAAGTGCGGCCCGGGGTGGCACCCGGCGCACTGCGCCTTGCCTTCGAACAGCTTGAGGCCCTCGCGCGCGTTGCCCTGCTTCCCGTCGGGGAGGTCGAGCGAAGCCACTGGCGCGCCGTCGGCGCCGACGAAGGGGTTGGGCAGCGTGGGGATGATCGAGGAGTAGATGGTGAGCCGCTCGATCTCCGCCGGCTCGGGGTCCGGGTTGTGGAAGCGGTTGCGTCCTCCGACGATCTTCGAGGTCTCGCCCATGCTGCGGGTGGAAGCAGGGGTGAAGTACGGCGGCGTCTCGCGGGTGCCGCGCACCGTGGGCGAGCGGTACAGGCGCAGAGGGTCGGTCTTCTCGAAGAGAATGCCGCCGGTGTGGCCCTCAGCGTGGCAGGCGTCGCAGCTCATCGCGGTGCGGCCGAGGTCGGCGAAATAGAGGATCTCTCCCAGCCGCCGTTCGTCCTGCTCCAGCACCCTGGCGAGGTCGAGCGACTCCTTCCACTCGGCCTTCGCCTGCGGCGCCTTGCTGACGTCGAGGCGGGCGACGGTGCCGGTGAAGCGGTTGAGCACCCACAGCGTCTTGCCGTCGGCCGACAGCGCGAGCGCCTGCGGGCCGGAGTGCAGCGAGACCCCGGCGCGGTTGCTGACGCCGAAGTCGGCCGCGGGGCGGATCAGCGGGAACTGATTCGGCGGCGGGAGCGCGACTTCCTGCAGCAGCGCCTTCGCCGCCGCGGCGTCGCTCTGCGCGAGCTTCTTCGCGTCGATGACCCGCACCAGACCCAGGCCGATGTCGGCGGCGTAGAGCAGGCCGCGGGCGTCGTCGAGCGCGAGCGCCTGGGTGACGCCTGCGCCGAAGCCGAGGTGGCGCAGGAACGAACCGGCCTTCACCGGGCCGCTGTTGGCCTGTGGGTCCTTCGGGCCGCGCTGGGTCCAGGTGGTGGGGGTGACCGCGGCGACGCCGCCGTTCATGCTCACCTCCATCTTGTCGGGGTTGGGTCCGATGTTCGGGCCGATTGACGCGACGAAGAGCAGCGAGAGCTTCGGGCTCCACTCCACCGCGCGCGCCGCGGAGCCACCGATGATGTACGGCGAGAACTTCGCGGTGCCCCCTCCGACGATCGGCGTGCCGACGCGCGGCCGCACCGGGTCCAAAGGCTTGCCGTCGGCGGCGGCGAGGAACTCGAGCTCGCCCGTCTGGGCGCAGCCGACCGCGAGGCTCGGCGCGATCAGCCCGGGCGGCGCGAAGTAGCTGAGGCGATCGGGGTTGGGCCCGACCGGGGTGCGCCACAGCTCCTTGCCTTCTTGCGCCAGGTCGAGCGCGCTCACGGTGTCGCGGGCGTGCTCGGCGAGGTAGGCGACCTCACCATGGATCGCCAGCGCGCTCGCGGAAGCCGGGGCGACGAGGCTCTTCGGGTCGCCGCCGCCGATCGGCAGCAGCATCAGCTTTCCGGAGAAGCGGTGAGCGACCGCGACCCAGGCCTTCTTCGAAGCGTCGACGTAGATCGCCAGTGCGCTCGGGCCGTCGGCGGTCTGCAGCTTCGTCACCTGCCTCGTCTTCAGCTCGAGCGCGTAGACGAGATCCTCGGGCTGGGAGATCGCATAGAGCCACTGAGCGTCGGGCGAGAGCGCCATCGCGGTGAGATCAGGAAAATGGGTGTCGTTGACCAGGGTCAACGGCGGGACCGTACCGGTGGCGCCTTCGAAGGCCACCTTGAGCGAGCCCTCGGCGAAGGCGTCGGCGACCTCGACGTTCGCGGGCAGACGGCCGAACGCATGGCCCTCGTCGAGCACCGTCAAGGGCACCGTCACCTTCGCCGCGCCGGACAGCTCGAGCTTGAGGCCGGCTTTGAGGTGCGTGCCCCAGACGCTCAACGGCTGCGAGGTCTGGTTGGAGAGCAAGCGCGGGCCGACGGCGAGCACCTGGGGACTGTCGGCGTCGAGGGCGGGGCCGGCGTCGATCGGCGCGGGGCCGGCAGGCTTCGAAGGACAACCGAGCAGCAAGGTCACGGCGAGCAGGAGAAAGAAAGGTCGCACCGGCGCGGCGTACCATACCCTTCGGCCCCGACTCTGAAGGAACACCCACGGACAGCGCGGTGTCCTCAGACCATGGGCTCGCGCCAACCGTGCGTGGATGTGCGTGCGAATGCGCGCGGTTGGATGCGTTTATTGACGCGGGGGCCCTCGGTTCGTTTTAGTCTCAGCCCCCGCATGCGCACCCCACTCAAGTTGATCGGAGCGCTGGTACTGTTGTGCAGCTTCAACGTGCTCGCTGGCCCGAAGAAAAAACCAGCCGCGCCGGCGAAGCCCCCCGCCGCCACCGTGGAGAAAAAGGCCCCGTCGGTGAACCTCGGCAATCGGCCGCCAGCCGGCGCTTCAGAGCAGAGCGCCGACTCGGCCCCGGTGCCCTCGCGCGGCCCGACCCGCATCGACTTCGACGACCGGCTGATCCAGGGCCAGACGAACAAGTCGGGCGCGGTGTACCTGTACGATCGCAAGGAACTGAAGACCCGTTCGATGATCAAGAAGCGGGAGAGCTTTCGCGATGAGATCGTCGGCTCTCTGTACGACGGGTGACAACGCGGGGCGAAGGCGGGAGCGGAGTCTTTTGACGTGAGCGCACAACCGACAGTCCTGCAGGTGGTGATCCTGCGCGATGGGCTGCTGGTCGGCACGGAAGTGTTCGTGCCTGGTCAGTACACCCTCGGGTCCGGGGACGCGGCCGACCTGCGTCTGGACGACCCGTCGGTGGGCGAGGCTCACGCGACGCTCTATTTTCAAAACGGCAAGGCTGCGGTGCAGGACCAGGGCAGCGTGCTCGGGGTCTTCGTCAACGGGCACCGCGTCAGCGCCTGCGAAGTGCGCCCCGTGGACGAGGTGGCGATCGGCCCCTTCTCGCTCAAGGTCCGCGTCCTCGCGCAGAAGGCTCCCTCGAAGGCCGCGCCGCCGCCCGAGCTCGCGGCGCTGCTGGGTGGCACCGCGCCGCCGGTGGGAAAGCAGCCGACGAAGCCAGGCTCGGCGCCCGGCAAGCCTCCCGCCACGGTGGTCTCGACGCGCCGGGCGAGCTCGCCGCCGCCGCCCGAAGCGATGATGACCGTCACCGGCCCGCTGACCGCGGAGCCGCCGACCAAAGCTGACTTCATCACCTCGGGCGTCTTCGACGCCGACGATGAGACGATGACCGAGAGCCTGATGGTGGGTCAGGAGCTGGACAACCCCACCACGCGGGGCCCGCAGATGAACATCGCGCGGCCGCCGCCTCCGCCACCGCCCTCGCTGCCCGAGCCCCCGGTGCAGGCGAAGGCTCCGCCGCCGGCAGCCCGCGCACCCGCCCCCGCCAAGCCTGCCCCCGCGCCCCCGAAGCCGGCCCCGATTCCCCCGCCCGCTGCCGCCCAGCGCAAGGCGCAGCCCGCCTCGAAGGCGACCGAGCTGAGCCCCTCGCACGCGCCGAAAAAGCGCTCGTCGCTGCCGTCGATCCCCGCGTCCACCGGTGGCAAAGGCGCGCCCCGCCTCTTCTGTGAGCTGTACTGGGGCGAGCTGCGCCAGCAGGCACGCGCGTTCGGAAACATTCCGCTGAAGAAGCCGGTGATCGGCGCCGACGACGACCAGGCCGCGATGCCGCTGTGGGGCTTTCACCTGCCCGCGGGGAAGATGGTGTTCGCCGACAAGCGCGCCGGGGCCTACCGGGTGTTCGTGCCGGTCGGGGCCGCCGTCGAGCGCCGCGCCGAAGACGGCAACTTCTACCCGCTGACGGCGGACCAGCTCGAGGCGGTCGGCCAGCGCAAGTTCATCGGCCTTTCCAATGGTCAGGCGGTGCGCTTCACCACCGAGGGAGACATCTCGTTGGTGGCCTACGTGCAGCCGCCGATTCCGAGGCCGTTCTCGAACCCGCTCAAGGGGCTCCCCTTCCTCGCGATCGGCCTGTTGGCGCTGTTCCTCGGCCTGTTCGCCGCGTTCGTCAGCTTCGCGCCGTCGGACGACATGCCCGACTTCACCGCGAAGAACATGCCGCCGGTGGCGGTGCGCCTGATCGCCCCCGAGCCGAAGAAGAAGGAAGAGGCGAAGAAGAAGCTCGAGGAGATCAAGAAGAAGGCCCCGGTGCCGAAGAAGCCCGAGCCGCCGGTAGTGAACAAGGCGGTGGTGCAGAAGATCGAGCCGCCGAAGATCAAGGCGCTGGAGAAGCTGTCCGCCGCCGGGCCGGCGATGAAGGACCTGCTCGCCGCGGTCGACAAGCTCGGCAACGGCCCGGGCAAGAAGGACGCGAAGAACAACTACAAGATGACGGATCTGATCGGCAAGGCGCCGATCGCCAACGCCGGCCTGGGGACCTTCGGGCTGGGCGGCGGCGGCAAGGGTGGCCTGGGCACACAGGGCCTCGAGGTGCTGCGCGGCAAGGGCGGCGGCGGCATCGGCGCGCTCGGCGCGGGCAACGTCGGTAAAGGAAGCGTCGGCGGCACCGTGGGCCACGTGGTCTCGCACAACCTCGGCGTCCAGGGGACGATCGATCGCGAGGCAGTGGCGAAGGTGATCAACTCCCACCTGAACGAAGTGTCGGCCTGCTACGAGCGCGCGCTGCTCAAAGAGCCCGGCCTCGCCGGCAAGATCATCCTCGAGTGGAACATCTCGATCGCGGGCGCGGTGACGACGGCGAAGACCAAGTCGTCGACGATGATGTCGAGCGCGGTCGAAGGCTGCATCCTCAACGCGCTCAAGCTGTGGAAGTTTCCCCCGGCCAAGGGCGCGGGCGTGATCATCAGCTACCCGTTCATGTTCAACTCCGTCGGTTACTGACGGCGGTTGGCGGCGACCGAGTCTCAGGCATCAAACGTTCCTGCCAGCCACTGGGGAGCACCGCCGGCACCACGCCCTGGGCTTAGAGCCGAAACATCGAGAGCTCGCCGATCGACCCGTCGATGAGGTCAGCCCGCTCAGGATGATTCCGTGGGTTACGCCGATGAGCTCCTGGCACAGTTGGTTGGGCGCCTCGTCCAGCTCAAGGCTGGCTCGGTGCGGGCACCTCGGAGACGGGCACCTGTCTCCCCAGCCGAACATCGGCCTCCTCCACCGCGGCGGCGGACTCGCGGCCATCGAGGTGCACCCGGTAGCGCCCCGGGTAGGCGACGCGCAGCTGGAGACCGCCGTCGGCGCCGACGGTGCCAGCGCGAAGGTAGGAGAGCGCCGTTCCTTCTTCGACCCGCACCTCGAGAGCGGCCTCGGCGCGCGCTCCGGCCGCGCCACCCCCTGAGAGGATCGCGCCTTCGACGACCTCGAAGACCCGCGTGTAGCTGCCGCCGTCGGCCCGGCGGCGCTGCTCGGGCGAGTCGTGGATCAGCGCGAAGTGTCCGGTGGTGAGGGCGGGATCGGTGGCGCTCACCGCGGCGTCGTCTTCGAGGCGGGCCAGCAGCGCCCGCTTCTTGTCGTAGACGCCGATCGTCCCGAGCGGCGCGTCGGAGGGGGTCGCGACGACGTAGCGCACGCCCGAGGCGCGGGCTCGGGTGAAGGCCTCTTCGTCGTCGGTGCTGCCGAGGATCGCCGCGCTGCGAATCAGCCCTTCGTCATGGACCCGCGCTTGCGAGCGCATCAACGCCACCGCCGGCCGCTCGGCCCAAAGCATGATGAAGTTTCCAAGCAGCGGGCTGGCGGCGACGCCCCAGGCAGGCCGTTCGTCGCCGAAGGGGTCGGGCGTCGCTGGGGGCAGGTGGTCGCGCATCCACTTCAAGGTCGGGCGAACCTTCACCACCACATCGGGAGTCGGGTCCGGCGCTGCGGGTTGAAGCGAGAAGGCGAGCGTGCCGAAGAGGACGACTCCCAGGGCGACGAGGGCCCGGTTCAGCCCCGGGCTGCTGCCCGGCCGGCGCCACGTCGGCAGCGCGGTGGGCAGCAGCACCGCGAGCGCTCCGCCGAGCGGCTGGGCGAAGCGGGCCTGGGCCGCGGCGGCCGCGGTGAAGGCCAGCGTGCACAGCAGGGTGAGCGCGAGCGCCGGCTGTTTGGCCCTCAGCGCCCGGACGGCGCCCCAGCACCCGAAGGGAAGCGCGAAGAGCGTGACCCCGAGCAGCTCGACCGCCCACTTCGGGTCCTTCAGCAGCGGCGTCGACTCGTCCACCCACGCCAACGCCGCGTCGACCCGGCCGATGTGCTGGGCCATGCGCAGAAGCTCGAACGTCAGTGGAACCGAAGCGGCGACCGCGCCGACCAGCAGCGCGAGTGAGACCCGCCGGCGGCTCGGCCAGGCCATCAGCCCGAGCGCGCCCAAGAACACAGCGGCCGCGAAGAGCGGATGGAACAGCGAGAGCTCCTGGTATTCGAGGGACAGAGGCCTTCCGAGGCTCAAGACCGACAGCAGGAGCAGGCCGACGCAGGTCGCCGCCGTGGTGAGCCCGACCTTCAACGTGGCGCCCGGCGCGTCGGCCTTGAGCCAGACGACCAGGGGCCAGGCGAGCGCGGCGGCGGGGAGCACCGCGAAGGCGCTGGTGGTGAGCAGCCGGCCGAGCCCGAGCACCGCGCCGCAAGCGATCGCCGGGCCGCGCTTGCCCGTCGCGAGGGCCTGTCCCCCGGTGAGGCAAGCACACGCCACCACGAACGCTTCGTGCACGTGGTGGTCCGCGTTCCCCAGCGAGCCCGCCCAGACGAGCACCGGCAGCAGCCCGTAGATCCACGCGGTGGCGAAGGCGCGGCCGACGCCCCAGCTGTTGCGTGCGAGCGTGAAGATGATCGCCAGCTCGACGGTGGCGATCGCCGGCCCCACCCAGGCGGCGGCGAGCTCGGGCTGTTCCCTGCCCCCGATGGCGATCGCCAATGCCACCAGCCAGGCGTGAATCGGAGGCCAGAGGTTGAAGGCGCCTTCGGGGTAGTTGAGGAAGGGATCAAAGGCCCGAAAGAGGGGGAAGTGCCCCAGCTGCATCAGCCCGAAGCGCACGTAGTAGTGCGAGTCCGATGGAATCAGCTCGACCCCATCGGCGGTGAAGACCTCGCGCCAGCGTGCGCACCGGGCCCAGAACGACGCCCCGAGCAGCGCGAGCAGCCCCAGCCACTGCAGCCCGGTGAGCCCCGCGCGCGGCGCCGGTTCGGTGTTCGGGTCGGCGGGCACGGGCGAAAGATACTTCAACAACCCAGGCGCAAGTCGGTAGGCTTGATGGCCCATGAGCAAGCCGCGGCTCAAGCTGCTCATCGCGATTCCGGCGCTCAACGAAGAAGAGAGCATCACCGGCATCGTCGAGCGCAGCCTCGCCGCGCGGGAAGCCATCCTCTCCGGGTCTCCGGTGAGCGAGGTGGAGATCACGGTGGTGAGCGATGGGTCGACCGACGCGACCGTCGAGCGGGCGAGGAAGTTCGAAGATCGGATCAAGCTCATCGTCTTTCAGAAGAACCGCGGCTATGGCGCCGCGATCCAGGCGGCGTGGGCGGCGTCAGACGCCGAGCTGCTCAGCTTCCTCGACGCCGATGGGACCTGCGATCCGCGCTTCTTCGCGCCGCTGTGCCAGTTGATCGAAGCGCAGCAAGCGGACGTGGTCCTCGGCTGCCGATTGACGGCGCAGAGCAAGATGCCTGTGCTCCGGCGCGTCGGCAACGTCATCTTCGCGCTGCTGCTGAGCTTCTTCGCCGCCCGCAAGGTCAAGGACACCGCCAGCGGGATGCGGGTGGTGCGGCGGGCGAGCCTCGCGAGGCTGCTCCCGCTGCCCGAGGGGATGCACTTCACCCCGGCGATGAGCGCGCGGGCGATCCTCTCGCAGATGAAGATTCTCGAGCGGGACATGCCGTACGAAGAGCGGGAAGGTGAATCGAAGCTGAACGTGATTCGCGACGGCTTCCGCTTCCTGCGGGTGATCGTCGAGGCGGCGTTTCTCTACCGCCCCTCGCGGCCACTGACGGTGCTCGCGCTGCTCTCGGCGATCGCCGCGGTCGGGCTGATGATCGGC
>JAYVRT010000059.1:0-2645 GCA_043776025.1 Archangiaceae bacterium
CAGCGGGACCTCTTCGAGCTTCCCGGTCATCGCCGTCTTCGTCTGCTTCGCCGACTGGATGATCGCGACCTCTTCCAGCTTCTGCTTCACCACCGCGTCATCGAGCTCGGGCACGTTCGCGCCCTGGCGCACCAGCTTCAAGATGCTGGTGCCGACGAGGATGCGATCGCCTTCCTTCAGCCGGGCGGTCTTTACCTTCTCCCCGTTGACGAAGGTGCCGTTGGTGCTGCCGAGATCCTCGATGGTGATCTTCCCACCCTGGAGCGTGATCTTCGCGTGCTTGCGCGAGACCATGTCCTCCACGAGCACCATGTCGAGCTCGCTCGAGCGGCCGATGACGATCTGCTTCTCGGCCTTGAGCGGGAACTCGCCGCCCTGGTACTTGCCGGAAATGAACTTGAGGGCGAAGCCAGTGCTCACGGGGACTCAACCTTGGGGCTGTCTTTGACCAGGTTCAAGTACATCTCCGCGCTCCGATTGCCCGGGTTGCGCGCGAGCACGTCTTCCCAGCACTTGACCGCGTCGGCCTTGCGGCCCGCGGAGTAGAGCGCGATGCCGTAGTGCACCCGGCCCGGCAGGTAGTTCGGGTTGATCTTCAGGATCTCGTCGAACTGCGCCAGCGACTCGGCGTGATCGCCCTTGTCTCGGCAGGCGTCGGCGAGCTTGAGGCGAATGTCGACGAAGGTCGGGCACAGGCCGAGCGCGCGCCGGTACTCGCCGATCGCCTCGTCGAGCATCCCGCTGGAGCTGAAGACGTCGGCGATCTCCGAGTACATGTTGGCGATCTTCCCCTTCACGTAGGGGTCGATGCGGTTGGGGCTCGAGCGCTGGCGGGTGAGCGCCGACTGGTAGACCTGCTTCGCCTCGGCGTACTTGCCCAGGTCGTTGTAGATCACCGCGAGGTTGAGGGCCGCGTCGGTGTAGGCGGGGTTGATCCGCAGCGCGGCCTCGAAGGCCCGCTGGGCCCGGGCGAACTGACCCTGGTCGTGGTACACAATTCCCAGCATGTTGTAGACGTCGGCAAACGACTGGTTCTGCTCGACGACCTGGGTCAGGTACTTCTCGGCCTGCGAGTACTGCTTCTTCTCGAAGTAGCCCCGTCCCAGGGTCAACAGCTGCTTGAGCGCCTCGTCCATGAAGGGTCCGCCTCGCCTCGAGCTTCAACGATGGCGATGGCTTGCGTAGCCTACATGAGTCCTGTCGGGAAGAAGAATTCCCCCCCGTCCGACAGCTGAAGATGAAGTTTTCGAGGCCCCGCCGACCGGAAAGGACGGTCCTGGCTCACCCCCTCGATCCGGTATTGCTCGCTGGCGGTCGCTTCGTCCCGCTCCAGGCGCAGGTACCAGGCGTCGACCCTCAGCCGGCAGTCGGCCAGCCCCAGCCACCTTTCGGCCTCGTCGCCCAGGCCGCCTCCGTCGGTCACCCCCGCGAGCCGGGTCAGCCGCGGTCGATCGGCGGCCTCGAACCCCCGGCGGCGGCGCTCCAGCGCGTTGACCGCCGCCACCAGGCGGGGCGCCCAGGAGCCCTCGGGACGCCACTCCTTGCCGTCGGAGACGAAGGGGATCTTCTCCACCCCCAACGAGCTGACGTCGGTGTGGCCGACGGTGCCAGTGAAGTCGAGCGTCGCCAGCACTGTCGCCCGGCGCGCCGCTTCGTCCACGGTGACGGTGATCCGCTGGTAGGCGACGCTGTGGCTGACCAGCGTCCCCCCGGCGACCGCGAGCTCCAGGCCGTCGCGCTCCCGGGTCTTCAGCAGGGTGATCACCTCGACCTCCGAGCCCCCCGCCGCGCCCAGCATCCTCGGCAGCCAGACCACCGCCAGGCCGACGGCAGCGGCGACCGCGAGGCTGAGCGCGACGATCTTCGGGGCCTCGCTCGCCATCTTGGAGGAAGGGGGGGCCTACCCGGCCGGCCCAAGCATCAGCGCGGCCTTCTTCCCCGCGTCCGACTCCGGGGCCTTCTTCACCAGCGAGCGCAGCGCGTCTTTGGCGTGCTCGTTCGCGGCGGTGCAGTCGGTGCCCTGGACGCAGGTCTTCTGCCAGGCGTCGTAGAGGTCCATGTAGACCTTCTCGTCGAGGCCGATGTCGCCGAAGTCACGGGCGACGATGTTGAGGCGGTTGATCACCGCCGGCCACTTGTCGCGCTTGGCGTAGAACCGGGCGACGTACAGCTCGTGGTCGGCGAGCCGGTGCTTGACGTCGTTGAGCACCTTGGTCGCCTCGGGCTGGTTGGGCGAGTCGGGGTAGGCGCGGACGAACTCCTTGAGCGCAACCAGCGCGCTGCGCAGGTTCGCCTGGTCCTTCTCCGCCGAGGGCGGCAGGAGGAAGAAGTCCGAGGGGATGTCCTTGTAGAAGGTCATCGCCGCGCGGAACGCCGCGTACTCGTTCTTCGGGTGGGTCGGGTGGAGCTTGAGGAAGGTCTGGTAGCGATCGCGGGCCTCGATGAACCGGTCGCGCTCGAAGTCGGTGTCGGCCAGCCGCAGCTCCGCCGTCTTCGCCGCCTCGAGGTATGGGTACTTGCTCTTCACGTAGTCGAAGTACTTCTGCGCCTCGACGTAGTTCTTGCTGTCGAGGGCGTCGTCTCCCTTCCTGATGTTCGACTCGGCGTCGTCGCCGTAGCTGACGGTGGGGTTCTCGTCGCTGGAG
>JAYVRT010000060.1:0-8763 GCA_043776025.1 Archangiaceae bacterium
CACAAGAAGTTCGACCCACGGTTCGTGAAGTTCGTCGCCGGTGGCGCCCTCGGCGTGGCGATCCTCTTCCCGCTGTCGCTGGGCTTGTCGAAGCTGGGCTCGGTGCCGCCGCCGGACCCCGCTCCGGGCATCGTCGACATCTGGGTGAAGTTCGCCCAGAACACCACCAAGCACGCCTCGACCCCGCTGACCAACCACATGGGGCTGCGGACGATCCTCTCCTACCGGCCGGACTCCACCGGCAACTGGCTGCGCGACGGCTCGGCGATCGACCCCTGGGCCACCTGGAAGGCGACCCGGCTGGAGAAGTTCCACGAAGCCCGGCCGCTGTTCTACGCGCTGTTGCTGGGGCTGGCCGCGCTGATCTACTTCGCGATTCGGCAGACCCAGGCCGAGCTGTGGATGGCCGCCGCGCTGGGGATGGGCTTCATCGTCGCCGGTGCCGAGCTCACCAACTACTACTACTGCTTCATGATCGGGATGGTGGCGCTCCACGAGCGGCGGAGGGAGGTGGGCCTGATCATGATGATCATGCTCGGGACGACGCAGATCGTCGCCTCGGCGATCGCCCCCGGCCTCTCCCCCCAGCTCGACCAGCAGTACACCACGATGACCGTGGCCTGCCTCGTCGCCTGCATGGCGATCTGGTTCGTCTTCACCCGACGGGGCGAGGCGCTGACCCTCGCGCCGGAAGGCCCGGCGGAGATCTGGCCGACGGTGCCCGACTCGCCTGAGCGCGACGAGCAGCGGAAGAAGAAGAAGCGGAAGAAGTAAGGGGGTCGACCCAAATCCGGGACAGTGTGTTCTCACAGTTCCCGTTGCGGTGGCGGGCCCGCGCGCTATTCATCACGCGTCGTCAAACCCATCGAAACGGAGTCACCTGAAATGTCGAAGCTCCTTACCGCAATCGCCACCCTCGCTTTGGCCGCCTCGGCCAACGCCAGCACCTGGAAGTCCGAAGGCGCGCACGCCAAGGCCGGATTTACCGCCACCCACATGATGGTCAGCCGGGTCCACGGTGAGCTGGGTCCGGTCACCAGCACCCTCGAGTTCGACGAGAAGGACGTCGCCAAGTCGCACGTCGAGGCCTCGATTGACCCGAGCAAGCTGTTCACCGGCGTCGAGAAGCGGGATCAGCACCTGAAGAGCCCCGACTTCTTCGACGTCGCCAAGTTCCCGGCGGTGACCTTCAAGTCCACTAAGATCGAGAAGGCCGGCGACAAGTACAAGGTCACCGGGGACCTGACGATCAAGGACAAGACCAAGTCGGTCGTCCTCGAGGCGACGATCAGCCCTGAGGTCGCCAACCCCTTCAGCAAGGTCGCCACCCGTGGCGTCTACGCCACCGGGAAGCTCAACCGCGAGGATTGGGGCCTCACCTGGAACATGCCGGTCGGCGAGGGCGTGCTCGTGAGCAAGGAAATCGGGCTCGAGCTCGACGTCGAATACACCAAGGAAGACGGTAAGGCCGCTCCGGCGCCGGCGAAGAAGTAGTTCGCCGAACCTTCGGACAAGAAAAGGCCCCGGTGCTCAGCTCGAGCGCCGGGGCTTTTTTCTGCCCGCGGCTCTACGCCGCGGTGGCCTTCATCGACTTGTTGTCGTCGCCGCCACGCTTTGGGGTGTTGCCGCCCCGCTCGCGCGCCGCCTGCCGCTCGTCGAGCCAGATCGTCAGCGGGCTGGCGATGTAGACCGAGGAGTAGGTGCCGACGACGATGCCGAGCAGCATCGCCGCGGCGAAGTCGAAGATCTCGCCGACGCCGAAGATCAGCAGGCCAATCAACGAGAGCGCCGTCACGCCGGACGTCAGCAGGGTGCGCGACAGCGTGTCGTTGACCGCGATGTTGATGATCTCCGGCAGGGGCTTGCCCTTGTACCGGGCCATCTCCTCGCGGATTCGGTCGTAGATCACAATCGTGTCGTTGATCGAGTAACCGAGGATCGTCAGCAGCACGGCGATCGAGGTGAGGTTGAACTCCCGCCGGCTGACCAGGTAGTAGCCGGCGACCATCACCACGTCGTGCACCATCGCCACCAGGGCGCCGGGGCCGAACTTCAGGTCGAAGCGGAAGGCGACGTAGATGAGGATCGCGACCATCGCGTAGATCAGCGCCATGATCCCCTTGTTGCGCAGCTGCTTGCCGACCGCGGGGCCGACGTAGTCGGTGCGGCGGACCTCGTACTCCTTCTGGTCGAGGCCCTTCTTCAGCGCGTCCTTCACCTTGTCCGCCATGCCCGCGGAGAGCAGCTGGTAGTCGAACTGGCCGCCCTCTTCGCCGATCTTGGTGACGGCGCTGACCTGCATCCCAGTGGCCTCGACCGCGGTCTTGATCGTCGCCAGCTCGAGCGCCGTCTTCGACCGGAAGTTGAGGAAGCCGTTGTCGAGGTCCGGCTTGCGGAACTCGGTGATCTCCGAGAGCTTGCGGATCGCCGCCTCGGCGTTCTTCGCCGCCTCGGCGGTCAGCTGGGTGACGCCGCCCATCCGCAGCAGGAAGGAGTTCTCGTCGGCCGAGCCGATGCCCTGAACCTGGGGCTCGGGCAAGCCGCCCTTCTCCACCGCTTCGCGGACCTTCTCGGCGGTGATCGCGTAGGGGAACTTCACCTCGACCAGGGTGCCGCCGGCGAAGTCGACGCCGAAGTTGAACCCGAAGATCGCGATCCCCACGATGATCGAAAGGTTCAACACCGAGGAGATGAACAGCGCGGGGCGGCGCTTGCCGATGAAGTCGATGCTCGTCTTGTGCTTGAGAATCTGCATGGCGGGATCCTTTAGACCGACACCGACGTGGAGTTGCGGCCGTGCACGATCCAGGTCGTGATCGTCCGGGTCACCACAATCGAAGTGAACAGCGAAGCGATGATCCCGACGATCAGCGCGGTGGCGAAGCCCTGAACCGGGCCGGTGCCGGTGAACGCGAGGATCACGCCGGCGATCAGCGTCGTCACGTGCGCGTCGAAGATGGTCCAGAAGGCCCGGTCGTAGCCCTGATCGACGGCGGCGCGGGCCGACTTGCCGTTGGCGAGCTCTTCGCGCACCCGCTCGTTGATCAGCACGTTGGCGTCGACCGCGATGCCGAGGGTGAGGACGAAGCCGGCGATGCCCGGCAGCGTCAGGGTGCCACCGAAGAGCGCGAGACCAGTGAGGATCAGCGCGCCGTTGAGGATCAGCGCCACGTCCGCCACCAGGCCGGAGACCTTGTAATAGATGGCCATGAAGATCACGACCAGCAGCAGGCCGACGATCGCGGCCAGCGAGCCCTTCTTGATCAGCTCGTCGCCGAGCGAGGCGCCGACCTGGCGGACCTCTCCGATCGCGACCGGGGCCGGCAGCGCCCCCGCCTTGAGCACCAGCGCGGTCATCTGCGCCTCCTTCAGCCGATCCTCGAGCTTGCCCTTGCGGCCGAGCGTGATCCGCCCCGAGCCGCCCGAGATCTTGTCCTGGATCGTCGGCGCCATCACCACGTTGTCGTCGAGGACGATCGCCATCCGCCGGCCGACGTTCTTGCCGGTGAGGTTCTCGAGGTCGCGCGCGCCCGAGGCATCGAACTGGAAGTTCACCTCGGCGCTGTTGTCCGACTGGCTCTGCCGCGCCTCGGCGTTGGTGAGCGAGTCTCCGGTGAGCGGAATGTCCTTCTCGACGACGAAGGTCGTGTACTTCGAGCAGGCGCGCTTCTTCGACTCGCTCTCGATGCAGTGGAGCAGGATCTGCCGGTTGGGCGGGTTCTTGTCCTTGAGGTAGGCGAGCATCGATTCGCGGTTGGTGCCCTCGAGCTGGGGGAAGCTCTCTTCGCCGCCGGTCTTCACCAGGGTGATCCCGCTCTCGGCGGGGGGCGGGGTCTTCTCGTACATCTCACCGAAGACCGGGGTCGGGTCGAGCAGGCGGAACTCCAGCTGGGCGGTGGTGCCGATCAGCTTCTTCGCCTCTTCCGGGTCCGACTGGCCCGGGAGCGAGATCTGAATCGAGTCGGTGCCGACCTTGCGGACGTCGACCTCGGCCACGCCCCACTTGTCGATGCGGCGGCGAATCACCAGCATCGCCTGGCTCACCGAGTCTTCCTCGAAGTACTGCACCTGGTTGTCCTTGAGCTTCATCGTCAGCGCCGCGCCGTTGCGCGAGACCTTGGCGAAGTCCTCGAAGGTGGCGATCACGTCCTTCTCGATCGCGTCCATCGTCGCCGGGTCGGTGGCGGTCAACGTCAGCTCGAGCTGATCGGGGTCGGTGGCGACCGAGACCTCGCCCAGCTTCTTCTCTTTGACCCAGTTGGCGATCTGCAGGCCGCGGCGCTCGGTGCGGGTCTTCAGCGCCGTCTTGGTGTCGACCTTCATCACCAGGTGAATGCCGCCCTGGAGGTCGAGGCCCAGCGACAGCCGGTGCTTCGCCGCCGGCGCCCAGCTCGGCATCCGCTCCTCGAGGACCTTGAAGTCGTTGCGGTCTTTACGATCGACGACGAACAGCGAGTAGTACGTCGGAATCAGGTACCAGGCCGACCCGAAGGCGACCATCAGGATGACCACCACCTTCGTCCACCAATCGCGCTCCATCACTTCACCTCTTTGGCGTCATCGAGCTTCTTTTCATCTTTCGCAGGTTCGTCACCGACGGTGACCTTGGCCTGAATCGAAGTCTTCAGCATTCGCAGCTTCACTCCAGAGGCGACCTCGAGCGTGACCGTCTTGTCCGCGACGAGGGTGATCTTCCCGAGGATCCCGCTGCTGGTGACGACATCGTCACCCTTCTTCAGCCCGGCGATCATGTTCGCCTGATCCTTCTGCTGCTTCTGCTGCGGGCGGATCAGGACGAAGTACATGATCGCGGCCAGGCCTGCGAAGAACAGCAGGTTGCCGGCGCCGCCGCCGAGGGCCTGTCCAAGAACCAGAAACGAGTGAACCACGATGGATTTCCTGCCTTTTTCAGTGAACCGTCAAAGGAGCGCGGGATAGCAGGCGGCCCGACCCCCTGCAAGCCAAGCGCTCTATCCTTCGAGGCCTTTCATGCTAGACGCCGCTGCCATGATCCGCGCGCTCGCCGCCCTGGCCTTCCTCGCCGTCGCCGCCTGTAACATCCCGTCGCAGATTGGCAGCCCCTGCTCGGTCACCGCCGACTGCGAAGGCGGCCAACAGTGCAACACCAGCTTCAACGGGGGCTTCTGCACCAAGGGCTGCACCTTCGAGGGCAAGGCCGACGAGTGCCCCAAAGGCAGCATCTGCAGCTACGCGGGCGGCACCTCGATGATCTGCGCTCCGACGTGCAGTGGCGATTCGCAGTGCCGCAGCCTCTACTACGGGTGCTACCCGGTGCAGAACTCGACGCTCAAGGCCTGCGGCCCGGCTAAGTAGTCACCCTTCCCAGGTCCCGCTGCTGGCGCAGCAGCTCGCCGTAGCGGTCGGCCTCGATCGCCTCGCGCACCTTCCGCATCAGCTCGAGGTAGTGGTGCAGGTTGTGGAGCGTGTTCAGCCGCATCGCCACCAGTTCCTCCGAGACGTAGAGGTGGCGCAGGTAGGCCCGGGAAAAGTTGCGGCAGGTGTAGCAGCCGCACTCGGGATCCAGCGGCGCCTCGTCGCGGGCGTACTTCGCGTTCTTGATCACCACCTTGCCCCGCGAGGTGAACAGCAGCCCGTTGCGGGCCGAACGGGTCGGCATCACGCAGTCGAACATGTCGATCCCGGAGCCGACGCAGGTGACCAGGTCGAGAGTGGTGCCGACGCCCATCAGGTACCGCGGCTTGTCTTTGGGCAGCAGCGGCGCCGAGAAGGCGACACCCGCGTGCATCGCCTCGGGCGCCTCGCCCACCGAGTAGCCGCCCAGCGCGTAGCCGGGGAGCTCGACGGCGCAGACTTCCTCGGCGTGCCGGCGGCGCAGGTCCTCATGCATCCCTCCCTGAACGATGCCGAACAGCGAGCTGCGGCCGCGGCTCCAGGCCTTGGCACAGCGCTGGAGCCACCGGGTGGTCCGCGCGAGCGACTGCTCGAAGTACGGCCGCTCAAGGGTCGAGGCGGGACACTCGTCGAAGGCCATCATGATGTCGGCCCCGAGCGTCTCCTGGATCTCGATCGCCCGCTCCGGCGTCAGCAGGATCTTCGCCCCGTCGAGGTGGGACGAGAACGCGGCGCCTTCCTCGGTGATTTTCCGCCGCTCGGCGAGGCTGAAGACCTGAAAGCCCCCCGAGTCGGTGAGCATCGGCCTGTCCCAACCGATGAAGCGGTGTAGCCCGCCCATCGCGCCGATCAGGTCCTCTCCCGGCCGGAGCATCAGGTGGTAGGTGTTGCCGAGGATGATCTGAGCGTTGAGCACCTTCAGGTCGTCGGGGGCGATCGCCTTGACGCTGCCCGCGGTGCCGACCGGCATGAACACCGGGGTCTCGATCGTCCCGTGGGGCGTGTGGAGCCGGCCCCGCCGCGCTCCGGTGCCGGCATCGACGTGGAGCAACTCGAAGCGCACCAACGACGGCGCCACCCGTTGATCGCCGCGGAGCTCAGGTGCCGGAATCGTCATTCGTCGTCCTCGATGAACATCGCGTCGCCGTAGCTGAAGAACCGGTACCGCTCGCGCACCGCCTCGCCGTAGGCCGCCAACGTCTGCGCCCTACCGGCGAAGGCGCTGACCAGCATCAGCAGCGTCGACTTCGGCAGGTGGAAGTTGGTGAGCAGCGCGGCGACCACCTCGAAGCGGTAGCCGGGGAGGATGAACAGGCCGGTGGCCTTCTCTCCCGCCTCACCTCCCAGCGACTCCAGCGTCCGGACCACCGTCGTCCCCACCGCCACCACCCGCCGCGCCCGGCCGATCGCCTCGGCGGTGACCTCCCCGATCGAGCAGCGCTCGGCGTGCATCGGGTGGTCGGCCACCGCCCCTTCCCGCACCGGCAGGAAGGTGCCCGGCCCGACGTCGAGGGTGACGAAGGCGTGGTGAATGCCCCGGCTCTGCAGCGCGTCGAGCAGCGCCGGGGTGAAGTGCAGGCCCGCGGTCGGCGCGGCCACCGAGCCCTTCGCCCGGGCGAAGATCGTCTGGTACCGCTCGCTGTCGGCGGCGTCGGGGACCCGGTCGATGTACGGCGGCAGCGGCAGCCGGCCGGCCTGCTCCAGCGCCGCTTCGAGCGTCTTGAGCGGAGAGGTGAAGCGCACGTGGTACTCCCCGCCCCCCTTCGCCGCGGAGATCACCGCCTTGAGGCCGCCGTCGAAGGCGACCTCGGCGCCCACCTTCAGGCCCTTGCTCGCCTGCCCCAGGCACTGCCACTCGACCTGCTCTCCCGCCTCGAGCGCCGCGGCGGTGCTCGCGCCAGCGGTGGGGCGCACCAGCAGCAGCTCGACCTTGCCCCCGGTGCCGATCTTCTTTCCCAGCAGCCGGGCGGGGATCACCCGGGCGTCGTTGAGCACCAGCAGGTCGCCCTCGCGCAGCCGGCCGGGCAGCTCGAGGAACTTCTGGTGGGTGATCCGCCCCGAGGGCCGCTCGAGCACCAGCAGCCGCGACGCGTCGCGCTCTGGCAGCGGCGCCTGGGCGATCAGCTCAGCGGGAAGCTGGAAGTCGAAGTCGGAGGTGTGCACGCAGCAGCCACTAGTACAACACCTGGAGCTCGGTGCCCGGGTAGTAGTGGCTCAGGATCTTGCGGAAGTCCTGGCCCTGCTCGGCGAGCACCTTCGCCCCCCACTGGCACAGGCCGGCGCCGTGGCCGAAGCCCCGGCCGTGGATTTCGAACCCGTCCTTCTTCGGCTCGAGCTCGAACTGCAGGCTCTTCAGCCGCATGTACCCGAGCTTCTCGCGGAAGGTCACCGCGTCGACGCTGCGGGTCGGCGTCACCTGGACCCGCTTCACCCGGCCGGTCGGCGTCCGGCCGTCGACCTTCATCCCCGACGGCCTCGCGCCGAGCGCGATCTTGAGCTCTTCGTTGCTCACCGCCAGCGACCACTGGCTGGTCGGCAGCTTTCCACAGGGGCAGCCCACGGCCTTGAGGTACGGCAGGTCACGGCCGAGCGCGTTCGCGCCAGACTCGGTCTTTCCGCCGCAGCTGGCGTGGAAGTAGGCCTCGATTGGCTGGAGGTCGAAGGTCAGCACCAGCCCCCGGGTCGCCTCGACCGCTTCGCGGGTGCGCGGGTCCTCCGCCTTCAGGCCCCCGTAGACCTGGCTGATCACCCCGCTGCCCAGGTGAAACGGCTGGCCGTACTGCTCGAGCTTCTTCTGCAGCGCGTAGGTGCGCGCCGCGACGGCCTGCGCCTTGAGCGCCTCGAGCGGAAACGACTTCGGCATCTCGCTGCCGAGCACGCCGACCAGGTAGTCCTCCAGCGGGAGCACGTTGACCAGCAGCACCCCGCCCGGCGCGAGCACCGCGACCACGTCGCCGCGGACGACCATGCCGTTGACCTTCAGCGGCAGCTCGCCCAACTGCCCCGCATCGTTGGCCTCGCTCGCCCGAAAGCGCACCGCCTCGCCCAGCACCGGCTCACCGTTGACGGTCAGCTTCCCGTTGGAGCGCGCCACCAACAGCTTGCGCGCGTCGCTGGGAATGAACCGCGCGTCCTCGGCGTCTTCTCCGCTGGCGAGGCTGTCGCCCTCGACCTGCGCCGAACCGACCACCGCGCCCATCTGGACCCGCATCGTCTCCGCGGCGGCCGCGGGGAGCGCGAGCCACAGCACCAGCCACCCGATTCGCCTCGACACGGCACCGACTGTAGGAGACGTGGATCCCCCCTCAAGAAATTGGCAAAAGGAACCCTCGGTGACTCCCCTCGAACTTCAGCAGGCGCTTTCCGCGATGCCCTCGAGGGCCGCCCAGA